>DASYDA010000339.1:0-5683 GCA_036499865.1 Dongiaceae bacterium
TGATGTCCATCCAGGTCAAATTGACCTCGGAGAATATCGAGCGCTTCAAGAAGGGACTGCCCTACCACCGCAAGCTCGCCGAAGCGATCGCCGAAAAGAACGCCGAACGGGCCGAGGCGATGTCTACGGCCCTCGTGCGCATGCCCTACAACGATCTCGCCGGGCGCCTGCAGGTGAAGTCCTCCGATCGCCTGTAATCTAGGCTCGGAATAGGCGACAATGCGTTTTCCTCTTCGCTTTTTGAAGGCACACTTGCAGGCTTAGGCCCTATCATACTACCATTGCGGCATCGAAGCCTGGCGCCTTTTATCGACCGGGCAATAAAGCAGATGAACGTTCATCGTTCGGAACAGGGAGAGACAAATGCGTAGGATGCTACATCTCGTCTATGGCGTTACCTTCGTCGGTCTCTTGAGCACTGGCGCAGCTTCGGCTCAAGAGGGTGTTGCGAACGGCGACACGTCCAAAATGCGGATCGCGTTGACCGACGGCTTCAGTTCCAACGCCTGGGAACAATCGGCCTGGAACTCCTGGAAGGCGGTCGCCGATCAGGCGGTGAAGGACGGCGTGATCGCCGAGCAGAAGATCATCACCGGCAATGACGACCCGGCGCAGCAGATCACCCAACTTCAGAACCTGGTGCTCGAAGGCTATAACGCCATCGTGATCGACGCCGCATCGCCGACGGCGCTCAATGGCGGCATCAAGGATGCCTGCGATGCCGGCATCGTCGTCGTGGTCTATGATTCGCTGGCGACCGAACCCTGCGCGATCAAGCTCAACGTCGATTATCGCGACTACGGTGTCCAAGAGACCGAATATATGGCGAAGAAGCTAGGCGGAAAGGGCAGCATCCTGGAGATCCGCGGCGTCGCCGGATCTCAGGTCGATATCGATATCTCCGCCGGCATCAACGACACGCTGAAGAAATATCCCGACATGAAGAAGGTCGGTACGGTCTATGGCAACTGGGACGGCACCATCACCCAGAAGCAGATCGCGACCGTTCTGCCGACCTTGCCGCAAGTCGATGGCGTGCTCGATCAGGGTGGCGACGGTTTCGGCTCCTACCAGGCCTTCAAGGCCGCCGACCGTCCGATCCCAACCATCATCATGGGAAATCGCCAGGATGAGTTGGCCCTGTGGAAGCAGATGAAGGCGACCGGCTATCAGACCTATTCGGTCTCCTCGACGCCCGGCATGTCCACGATCGCCTTCTGGGTCGCGCAGCAGGCGCTCGCCGGCAAGAAGGTACCGAACACCGTCAATGTTCCCCTGCTGGCGATTCAGGAGGATACGCTCGACGCCTGGCTCGCGGCGACTCCAGTCGGCACCGCGGCTTCGCCGCGCTATACCAAGGAAGACGCCGTGGCCTTGATCGACGCTACGGTGGCCGGAAAGAGCGGCAGCGATCTGCCGCAACCGAAGGTTCCGCAATAGGATCTTCCGGCAGGTATGGTCAACGACAGTGTAGATAGAAGGGAAGCCGATCCGGCTTCCCTTCTTTCCTTGCATGGGATCAGCAAGTCCTTCGGGCCGGTCGAGGCGCTGAAATCGGTCGATCTTCAGCTCGAGCGGGGCGAGTTCCTTGGCCTGATCGGACATAACGGAGCCGGCAAGAGCACACTCATGAACGTGCTCATGGGCGTGGTTCTGCCGGACCGCGGCGCATTCATGATCGAAGGGCGCGAGATCGCCGGGGCAAACCATCCGGCGAAAGCGCACGCACTCGGCATCCGCTGCGTTTTTCAGGAATTGTCGCTCTGCCCCAACTTGAGCGCGATGGAAAACACTTTGGTGATCCATCCGAGCCTGGGTGGGCTCGGATGGGAAAAGCGCACGCGGGCTCTGATCGCCGGCATGCTTGCCGAAATTTTCCCAGGCAACCGGATCGACGTGCGTCGCCCCGTCTCGGAACTCCCGATCGGCGAGCGCCAGATGATCGAGATCGCGCGCGCCTTCACCGAAAGCGATGCGCCGGCGAAGATCGTCATCCTGGACGAGCCAACCTCATCCCTGGATTCGACAGCGGCAGAACAACTGCTCAACCATCTCCGTCACACGGCATCGCAAGGCCGCGCCTGCATTCTCATCACCCACAAGTTGAACGAGGTCCTGAACAACACCCAACGTATCGTCGTCATGAAGGACGCCCGCGTGGTTGCCGACGTCCCGGCTGTAGGCCTTTCTCGCGATCGCTTGTTCGAGATGATGGGCGCCGTAGCACGCGCCGAAACGGCGCCGGCCGGCGCGCCCTTTGAAGGGCAGCGCCGGATCGAGCTGGCAACGTCACCCGGTGCATCGGCATTGCATGTCGAGGCCGGTGAGGTGGTGGGACTCGCTGGTCTCGCGGGCCATGGCCAGAAGGAGACGCTGCGTCGCATCTACCAGGCCTCGCGAACGCACAAGGACAAGGGCTGTCAAGTTAAAGGAGCGGCCGCTTATGTGAGCGGCGACCGGCAGCGCGAGGGAGTCTTTCCGCTCTGGTCGATCGCGCTCAATATCACCCTCGCCAGCATGCGCAAACTTGCTCATTCCGGTTTCATCGGCACGGGGGAGGAGAACCGCCTCGCCGAGAGCTGGCGGCAGAAGATCGGCATCCGGAGCTCGAGCGCCAACCAGTCCATCCTCGCCTTGAGCGGCGGCAACCGCCAGAAGGCGCTGGTGGCGCGCGCCTTTGCGACCGATTCGGAGATCATTCTGTTCGACGACCCGACGCGAGGTGTCGATATCAGTACCAAGCGGGAGCTTTACGATCAGATCCGGACGGCAGCCGAATCGGGGCAATCTTTCCTCTGGTATACGACGGAGAACGACGAGCTCTTTCTCTGCGACCGCGTCTATGTGTTTCACGAACAGAAGGTCGTCGATGTGGTCGAACGGGCGGAACTCACCGAAGAGCGCCTCATCCGCGCATCTTTCGAGGGATGACGCCGATGGGCGGCGAAACAAATCTCGCATCGCGCTTTGGGAACTATCTTAATGCGCTCGGCGCAAAGCGCTTCGGGCTGTCGTTCATCGCCCTGGCATTGATTCTGGCGATCGTGTTCTGGCTGCGCCCGAACGTGGCCAGCTATAACGGATTGCGCCTGCTGCTGAACCTGTCACCGGTCCTGGTCTTCACCGCGCTGGCGCAGATGTTCATCATGACCGCTGGCGACATCGATCTTGGGATTGGCACTTTCGTCGGTCTGGTCGATTGCATCGTCGCCGGGCTTTTGAACGAGCAGCCCGCACTCGCCGTGAGCATGTTGATTGGGTGCCCCATCGGCTATGCGCTCATGGGAGCGCTGATTCATTGGCGCCAACTGCCTTCGATCGTCGTGACGCTCGGCGCGTCCTTCGTATGGCTCGGCCTGGCGCTGATGGTGTTGCCGCTCCCCGGCGGTACCGTCCCTGTGGCGCTCACCGCGCTGGTGCGCCTACGCCCGCCATTTGTGCCCATGCCGATCATCCTAGCGATTATTCCGATGATTGTTGCCCATCTCGTCCTGAACAAGATGTCCTATGGCGTCGTCCTGCGCGGGATCGGCGGCAGCCTTGCGGCGGTCGAGCGGGCGGGCCGCTCGACCTTGAAGGCGCGCATGATTCTCTACGCCATGGCCGGAGTGTGCGGACTTTGCGCCGGCCTATGCCTCGCCGCGACGACAACGACCGGTGACGCCAATGTCGGGCGCGGCCTGACCCTGGTCTCGATCGGTGCGGTCATCATCGGCGGCGGCGAATTCGTCGGCGGGATCGTGTCGCCGATCGGCACGGTGTTTGGCGCCCTGATCATGCAGCTCTCCGGCTCGTTGCTGAGCTTCGCCTCGGTGGCGCCGGCCTGGCAGTACAGCATTCAAGGCGCCATACTACTGGTCATCCTGGCGCTCCGCATCGTCTCCTGGAAGCGTAGGCGGATATGAACAAGCTCGAACCTGGACGGCTGCTCTCGCAACCCTGGTTCTATGCGAGTGCCGGCGCCATTCTGGTCTGGTTGGTGATCCTGGTCCATTCGACCGGCCTCGGCGGTGGAGCCGTAATCTCCGCGGCCTTGAACTATTCGGTGTTTTTCGCGGTGGTCGGACTGGGCCAGATGATCGTCATGGCCAGCGGCGCCGGCAATATCGACCTCTCGGTTCCCGCCAACATCACCCTGGCTGCCTATCTTTCGACCGGGCAGATGGAAGGCGCGGATGCCGGATTGGTGGCGGGCATTGCCGCCGGTTTGGCGAGCGGTGTCGCAATAGGCCTCGCCAATGCGTTCCTGATCATCGCCTTCCGGATTCCGCCGATGGTGGCGACACTGGCATCCGGACTGGTCCTTGAATCGCTGACCTTCGTCTATTCCCGGATCTCCGTCGCAAAGCCGGCGCCCTTGCTGGCGGATTTCACCACGGAGCGCCTGCTAGGCATCCCCTATGTTACCCTGACCGCACTTATCGGATCGGCCGTCCTGGTTCATGTCTTGCGACGGTCGATCTTCGGGCGATCGCTGTTCGCCTGCGGGCAGAATCAGGTCGCGGCATGGCTCTCTGGCGTGAACGTGCTGCGCACGCGGGTCGTAGCCTATATCCTCTGCGGCGTTTTCACGTCATTGGCGGGCATTCTGTTTGCGGGCTTCGTCGGCGGGCCTTCGCTCAACATGGGCAGCGAGTTCCTGCTGAGCTCCATCGCCGTGGTGGTGATCGGCGGCACCAATGTCGCAGGCGGCCAGGCCAGCGTGGTCGGCACCTGGAGCGCTTCGCTCTTCCTGTTCCTGCTGCTCTCGATGCTGAATGTCTTCCAGGTCGATCCCGGTTTGCGCAACGTCATCACCGGCGTCCTGATCATCGCGGTCCTGGCACTGAACAAGACCAGTCGAATGCAGCAGGTCTGATCGGGAAACATGCGCAAGCCCGTCACCGTCCTGGCCGAAGGGATCGGACAGCCGGAAGGTCCCTGCATCCTGCCGGATGGACGCATCGTCTTCACCAACACCTATCGGAGCGAGATCGTCTCTTGGGACGCGAAACAAGGCGTCCGGCAATATGCTTATACCGGCGGTGCGCCCAATGCCTGCCTGCTCGGCAGCGATGGGAATGTCTACGTCGCCAATTGCCCAACCGCCGCCAGTTGGGTGGCACCGGACAAACGCCCGGCTTGCATCCAGCGCGCGGCTCCAAACGGCAAAGTCGAGATCATCGCGACCTCGGCGGACGGCATCGCGCTCGACGGCGCGAACGATCTCTGCTTCGGGCCGGATGGGCGGATCTATTTCACGGATTCAGGCGATTGGGCGCCGGAAGCCAAGCCTCATCCAGGCCGGATCTGCGTGCTCGATCGGGACGGTACCGCGCACATATTGGAAGAACTGGACCACACCTATCCCAATGGGATTGTCGCCGAGGCGGATGGCTCCATTGTCTGGGTGGAATCCTATACATTGCGGATGATCCGGCGGAAGCCCGACGGGACCAAGAGTGTGATCCACACTTTCAGGCAAGGCCATATCCCCGACGGCTTCAAGATCGATAGCGATGGCAACTTCTGGGTCACGACGGTAACTTCCGGTGGCATGGATATCGTGTCCCATGACGGCAAGCCGGTGGATTTCCTGGAACTCGATGCCGTTCCGTTGAACTGCATCTTCGACGGCACGTCGCTCTACGTCGCCGATTTCGGCCACGCCGACACGACGGGCGAGGCGATGATGGTCGGGCGG
>DASYDA010000340.1:0-3249 GCA_036499865.1 Dongiaceae bacterium
GCTTCGCCCGCCATGCCCAAGAAAGGCCCGCCGATCGCGCTGAACGCGCTCAGCGACCACCAGGCCGCCATCGTCGCCATGTCGCACAATCTGGAGGCGATGACGGACGAGGATCCGAATGTCGTGGCGGCCCGCAGCCGCCACGTTCTCACCGGACCGCAAAGCCAGATCGACGCCGCCGTCGACCGCGTGGACAGCTTCCTCGCCGATGCCCGCGACAAGCACGCGAGAAGGCTGGCCAGCCAGTCATAAAGCGTAGCGGCCCGTCTTCCCGCTGTGTTCGCCGCGCTCAGCCGGCGTCGAGGAACGCATCCACCTGCTGCTGCGCGATCAGCTTGCGGAATCCGCCCACGATCGGCGGCAGCGGGTTGAGCAGAATCTGGATGCCGCCTTGCGCCGTGGTCAGGATATCGACCACGTCCAGGTTGCCGTCGCCGGTCTGGCTGGCACCGGTGGGCAATGCGGTCAGGAAGACCGCTCCGTCCGGCACTTCCGGGTGATTCGGATCCGGCCCGCCGCGATAGAACGCGCCGACGATTCCGTCGCGCAATCCGTCGGCGAGCTCGCCGGAACCGAGCCCCGACGTGTGCACATGCACCCAGTCCAGCGTCACGATGAGGCTGAGCGACGACGGATAGGTGAATTGCGCCTGCCAGGTCGTCGAGAAGCGCAGTCGGAGCTGGAGATCGAAGGTGGTGTCCGGCAGCACGCCGTTGTCGTGGAAGCCGTGCAGCCCGAAGGTCAGCATGCGCGGCATGGCGGCCCAGAAACCGTAGGACCAGTCCGATATCGCATAGAGATCGGTCTGCGCCTCGAGCCCGAGATCGCCATTGGCCGCTTTCAGCCGCGTATCGAAGAAGCTGCGGATCATGGTGCGCAGCCGGTCCGGCGGAATGTCCGCGGTGACGCAGGTGGCGCCGGCGCCGGCGATGGCGAACAGGCCGCCGTTCTGGAACAGGCACCAGGAGAGGTTCGGGTGATCGCTGGGATAGAGCGCCGGCATGCGTTGCTGGTCCTTGACCGGATAGCCCATCGGTCCGTTCTCCCAGCCCTGGCTCGCCCATTCCGTCCGCACCCGGCCTTGCACCATCATCGGCCCGGTATTCGGCGTCCAATAGATCGAGCCGTCGTTCTGAAAGTGATTGTAGCGGCCGATGCCGTCCGGCGTTCCGGTCTCGTCCGTCACCGGCAAGCCCAACGGCCCGCCCGGCCCGCCCAGCATGTTGTATTTCGCCCGGATGTCGCCATGCACCTCATAGGCGACGCCGGAATCGCCGACCATGATGTCGGCATTCGCGAAAGACTGGCGATAGCCGCCCGGCACCGCCTCGGTATCGGCGTTCGGCGCGCCGACCCAGCCCAGCGCCGCGGCCTTCGCCTGGATCACGCGCTCGGCGGCGACCAGCTTGAAGAGGGCGATGATGGCCTTGCCGCGATCGATCCCGACGGTGGCGATGGTCTGCACGATATGCCCGTGCAGGCCCGCCAATACCGCGGCGGCCGAAGGCAGCTGCAGCTCGACGATACCCGTGCCGGCGCCGCCTTCGCCGCCGCCCTGGTCGCCGTGCAGCTTCTTCGCGATATCGGCGAACTCCTTGCCGACGAAGGGCTTGGCGAGGCCCAGAACGCGCTCGACCCCGTCGCGGAACTTGCGGTCTTTCGAAGCCTTGACGAAGCGGCGCCCCAGCCCCTCGAACCGCGCGAAAGTCGCCTCGTCCAGCTTGCCCTTCGGTGGCTTCTTCTGCATCACCGCGCCGGCCATCCCGCTCAGCGCGATGAAGGCTTCGACCAGTTCCGTCTGCAGCGACCTGTCGCTGGCCGCGATGCGCTCGATCTCGGGCGCGGAGATCAGGTTGAGCTCCAGGACCGCCTTGACGAGTTCGTTCTCGGCAGAAGTCTCGCGCATCATCTTGAACGGCGTCAGCGCCAGGGCCGCCACGGCACCCTGGGTCGGGTTGCCGGGATAGGCCGCCATGGCGGCGACGCTGGTCGCCCCGCAGCCGCCGTCGCCGGTATCCACCACATGGCCGCCGGAATTCACGCAGACGGTCGCGTCCTCGCGCGTATAGACCGCCCAATCGGTGCCCAGACTGCCGCCGCTGCATATCTTGCCCATGATCGCCTCCACAATGTTGTGACCGGATCGCGTGCTCGGATGTTCGCTCCCGCGGTTCGCACGGTGCGTGATTTTCATGATGTGCTACGGAAGCTCTCGTTCCGTGTTGCCCTTGAAGCGAAGATCAAGCGCGTGGCGAGAGCTGGATTACATGGAAGTATTCGGCTGCGAATTGCGCGAGTCAATCGCCGCGGGATTCGCCTGCATTAAAGGATATGCAGGATGTCACGATGCCGATGTGAGAAACGCCGTCGGCCTAAAACAAAGCGCAACGACCTTGCCGCCTCGGTGTGCGTTTGAAGCGCCGATCGCATGAAATCGCGCCGCCGCGCCGCGCATGTCTGTGACGCCGCGCACATCGTTAAGCCCCCGCCGCGGGGGATCATTCCCTTCATGGAAGCCGAAGCTCCCGGACTTGATCCGGGATCCCGGAAAGCCGCGCTCGCGCCTGCCGCTATCCGCATCGACGAGGGGTTGCCCCCGCTGCGAGTCTGGTGGTGACATGCGCCCATGTCCGATCCCAGCATGTCCGATCCCAGCATCGAAATCCGCCCCGGTTGCGCCGAAGACTTCACCGATATCGAATCGGTGGTCGAAGCCGCGACCCGCGACGCCTTCCACCATCCCGACCTCACGCCGGAACAAGTGGCGGAGAACGCCTGGATCGTCTCCATCGCACAGCGCACCTGCCGCGCGGCGCTCGACCACCCGGTGCGGAGGATTTTCGTCGCCATCGACGCTGGCCGAACCTCGTCGCTTGCCGGCTTCGTGATAATCGATGCCAAGGACGCCGCCCTGCCGGAAATCGACTGGCTCATCGTGGCGCCGGAATTCCGGGGCCGGAAACTGCCGGGCGGCAATGTCGCCCAACGCCTGATGCAAGCCGCCCTCGACTGGATCGGCTCCGACCGCCCCGCGCAACTCGGCGTCATCCACTACAACGCCCGTGCGATCGCGTTTTACCGGAAATTCGGCTTCGCCGAAGCCGGCCGGCGAAAGGACAAGCTTAAAATTCCAAGAACGCTGATGATCAGGCCGGCGGCCGTTTGCGGGGTTCGCCCGGCCTTCCCAGATGGGTTTGCCGGCGCTAGGCTCCTTCCTGGGGAGGAACGCAACCAATGGCCGAATCCATT
>DASYDA010000341.1:0-12437 GCA_036499865.1 Dongiaceae bacterium
CAATCTGAAGCAGATGTGGAAGTCGCCGAACGGCACCGTCCGCAACATCCTGGACGGCACCGTGTTCCGCCAGCCGATCATCTGCCAGAACGTGCCGCGCCTGGTGCCGAACTGGACCCAGCCCATCGTGATCGGCCGTCATGCCTTCGGCGACCAGTATCGCGCCACCGATTTCGTGGTGCCCGGCAAGGGCAAGCTCACCGTCAAGTTCGTGCCGGAAGACGGCAGCGCGCCCATCGAGAAGGAAGTTTTCAACTATCCGGGCGGCGGCGTCGCGCTCACCATGTACAACCTCGATGAATCGATCCGCGGCTTCGCCCGGGCCAGCTTCAACTACGGCCTGACGCTCGGCTGGCCGGTCTATCTCTCCACCAAGAACACCATCCTCAAGGCCTATGACGGCCGCTTCAAGGACCTCTTCCAGGAGGTTTTCGACAAGGAATTCGCGGAGCTGTTCAAGGCAAAGAAGATCACCTACGAGCACCGCCTGATCGACGACATGGTGGCGGCAGCGCTGAAATGGTCCGGCGGCTTCGTCTGGGCCTGCAAGAACTATGACGGCGACGTGCAGTCCGACACCGTGGCGCAAGGCTTCGGCTCGCTCGGCATGATGACCTCGGTGCTGCTCTCGCCGGACGGCACGAATGTGGAAGCGGAAGCCGCGCACGGCACCGTCACCCGGCATTTCCGCGAGCATCAGAAGGGCAAGGAGACCTCGACCAACCCGATCGCCTCGATCTATGCCTGGACGCGCGGCCTCTGGTATCGCGGGAAATTCGACAACACCCCGGACGTGCAGAAATTCGCCGAAACGTTGGAACGCATCTGTGTCGACACCGTTGAATCCGGCTTCATGACCAAGGATCTGGCCCTGCTGATCAGCCCCGACCAGAAATGGCTGACCACCACGCAGTTCCTCGACAAGCTCGACGAAAACCTGAAGAAGGCGATGGGATGAGCGCGATGCAGATGATCCGTAGGAATTTTCTCGGTAACTTTCTCGGCGCGGCGCTGCTGGCGGCCGGCCTCGCCGTCGTCGCGCCGAATCTTGCCCATGCGCAAAGTGACCCCGTCGGCAACACGCTCTACCTCGACCTCAAGGACGGGCGCGTCACCATCCTCCTCAGCCCCAATGTGGCGCCGAAGACCGTCGCCCATATCAAGGAGCTGGTGCGCAAGGGCTTCTACAACAACACGCCGATCCATCGCGTGATCCCGGGCTTCATGGCGCAGATGGGCGATCCCACAGGCACCGGCAGCGGTCCAGGCTCTGGCCAAACCGTTCCCGCCGAATTCAACAAGCTTCCCTTCGATCGCGGCACGGTCGGCCTTGCCCGCACCAGCGACCCTAATAGCGGCGACAGCCAGTTCTTCATCTGCTTCGCCCCGTCCCCCTTCCTCAACGGCCAATACACCGTGTTCGGCCAGGTGACCTCCGGCATGGATGTGGTCGATAAGATCAAGCCGGGCGACGAGTCGAATAACGGCACCGTCGACAACCCCGACAAGATCATCAAGGCGACGCTCGGCGACATGAAATAGCCGGCTTCGACAGTCCAACAGGCATCGGCGGCGGAGTCATTCCGCCGCCGATTTCTTTTCAGGACATGGCCATGCCGGATTCCATCGAACGGCGATGCGCGATGACCGGCCAGCTTTCCAGCCGATAGGCCGCGTCCCAGAACATCCATTCGAACTCCACCGAGCGGCGGAACAGCCGGAGCATCCGTTGCCGGAGCGCCGGGGCGGATGCCGCCGCGACGCGATCGGCGACGGTTTCAGCCGCCGTCACCGCATTCTGGAATTCCACGGCGGCATAAGTGTCGATCCAGAGCTGGAAGGGATTCCCCGCCGCCGCATCCTTATGGATAGCGCTCCCCACTTCCGCGTAGATGCTGAAACAGGGCAATACCGCCGCGAGCAGCGTCTCGAAGCTGCCCATCGCCGCTTCGCCGAACATGAACCCGGTATAGGCGATGCAGGTCGGCGAGGCCGGCGTCGCCCTCACCCGCTCGGCATCGATGCCGAATTGGGCAAGATAGCTCCGATGCATCACCTGCTCGAACAGGATGGCGCCGCCCGCCGCTTGGGCGAACTGCACGATGTCCGCGGCGAGCGGCGCCTTGGCCGCCAGCAAGGCGAGGATGCGGGCGTAATCGGTTAGATAGAGTGCGTCCTGGATCAGGTAATGCTGGAACCGGTCGCGGCGCAGCGTTCCCTGCGCAAGCTCACGGTTGAACGCAAGGTCATGGATGGCGGCGCGGAGATCCGCGGTTTCGGCGCGGGCTTCGGCGGTGAAGGTCATTGCTGTCTCCAAAGATCGTGAAAATGATGCACCGGGCCGTGACCGGCGCCGACGGTAAGCGCGCCGCTGGCCGCGATCGCGCCGGTGACGAAGGTCTTGGCGTCCCGCACCGCCGGTTCGAGAGCCCCACGCTGCGCCAGCAATGCGGCGACCGCGGCAGACAAGGTGCAGCCGGTGCCGTGGGTGTTGCGGGTGTCGATCCGCTCCGCATCGAGCCGCAGCATGACCTCCGGCGTGGCGAGGAGGTCGGGGCTGTCCTGGCCTTCGAGATGCCCGCCCTTCAACAGAACCGCCTGACAGCCGCGCGCGAGCAGGTGGGACGCCGTGCGTTCCATGGCCGGCCAATCGCTCGCGGCATCCTCGCCGAGCAGGACCGCGGCCTCCGGCAGATTGGGCGTCACCACCGAAGCCAGCGGCATCAGCTCCTTGCGCAGAACGGCGACGGCGGATTCGTTCAGCAGATGATGGCCGCTTTTCGCCACCATGACCGGGTCGAGCACGATCCAGCGCGGCCGCCATTGCCGCATCCGATCGGCGACCACAGCGACGATCTCCGCATTCGCGAGCATGCCGATCTTGACGGCATCGATGCGGAGATCCTCGAAGATCATGTCGATCTGCCGCGCGACGAAGCTCGGCGCGACACGCTCGACCGCGCCGACCCCGCGGGTGTTCTGCGCGGTCAATGCCGTGATGACGGCGGCCCCATAGCCTCCCAAGGCGGAAAAGGTCTTGAGGTCCGCCTGGATGCCGGCGCCCCCGCTGGGGTCGCTGCCGGCGATGCTGAGCAGATTGGGGATCATCTTTCACCTCGCGCCGCTTCGATGGTTTGGCGTAATCGCCTTGCCGCCCGCTCCGGATCGTCCTCGCCGCAGATCGCCGAAATCACGGCGACCCCGTCGGCCCCGGCCGCGATCAGCGCGAGCGTGCGATCGATATCGATGCCGCCGATGCCGATGACCGGAACCGGGATCTCCCCGCGCAAGGCGCGGAAACCATCCAACCCCAAAGGCGGTGCGGCATCCGGCTTGGTCGAGGTCGCGAAGACCGGTCCGAGCCCGACGTAATCGATCACAGCGGGATCGACCTCCGCGAGGTCGCCGGCACACGTGACCGACCAGCCCAGGATTCTCCGTTCCCCCAACAGGTGTCGCGCAACGGCCGGCGGCATGTCCGAAGCACCGAGATGAAGACCGTCCGCCTCCGCCGCCAGTGCCAGGTCCAGGCGATCGTTGACTATCATCGGCACGCCATGCGCGCGTGCGAGGGCGACCAGTTCGATCGCCTCGGCCAAGGCGCGGCGGATCGGAATCTCCTTCGCGCGGTATTGCAGCAATGTGATGCCGCCCGCCAGCGCCGCCGCGGCCGTCGCCACGAGGCCGCGCTCGCCACAGAGCCCGTGATCGGTGACCAGGTTGAGGGTCGGATCGAATTGCGGACGTGCGGCTTGAATGGGCGCCATCACGATATCTTCGCCCGCTCGAGGATCTGCGCACCGTCCACGCTGTAAAGGACGTCGAGGAAGGCGACGCTCCATGTGCCGGGTCCCTCCGACCGCTCCGCCGCCATTTCGCCGGCGACCGCCATGGTCAGCATGGCCTGTGCTGCAGCGGTGAACGCGCCCGGGCTCACCGGAAGAAAGGCGCCGATCAGGGCGGTCGAGATGCAGCCCGTGCCGGTCACCTGCGCCATGATCGGATGGCCATTGGCGATGGCGACCATCCGTTCGCCGTCGGTGATGCGGTCGATCGCACCGCTCACCACGACCGTGCTCCCCGTTCTTTCGGCGAGGCGCCGCGCGCCCGCCAAGGCGGCCTCGGTGTCCAGCGTGCTGTCGACGCCCTTTCCGCCGCCGCCGTCATCACCAGCGAGTGCCGCGATTTCAGAAGCATTGCCCCGGATGACGGCGGGTTTGTTGGCGATCAGTTCACCGGCGAGCCGCGTACGATAGCCGAGCACGCCCACCGCGACGGGATCCAGCACCCAGGGCTTGCCTGCCGCCGCGGCGGAAGCGGTGGTCAGGCGCATCGCCGCCGCGAGATCGCTGGAAACGGTGCCGAGATTGATGACCACGGCATCGGCCATCCGCGCCAGATCGGCCGCCTCCTCGCTGTTCTCCACCATGGCCGGCGAAGCGCCGAGGGCGAGCAAGGCGTTGGCGACCGCGTTCGCGACAACCAGATTGGCGATGTTGTGAATCAGAGGCCGGCGGCGGCGGATGCCTTCAATGCCGGCAGGCAGGGTTTCGAATATGGAAGCGAGCATCGCATTCTCCCTCAAGGCCAAAGAGGGAGAACACATGTGCCATTGCCGAACCGATGTCGGAAATATCGAGCACGAACATGTGCAACAATCCCTTCGCTGGCATGATCCAGATCAGGTTCCGCGGGTATGATCTCAGTCCAGCCGCAAAGCCGGACACCCCGTGTCACAGTGAGAGCGAGTTTAGTCGAACCGACCTCGCTGTCAATCTCGCGCGGTCGATTGCATCATGAGCAGGATGTGGTTCAGCGTTTTTGTCGCAGCAGCCAGCCGAAGACGACAGCCATCGGCGGCAGCACGAGCGCGGCCGAGGATAACAGGCTGCGGCTCAAATCGGCCGAAGCGAGATCCGGTGTAGCACCGGCACTCGGCTGGGGCTTTATCCCAGAGACCGTCAGGACGACCACCCCGACAATTACCAAGGCGACGCCAATCACGCCGGGGACGAGCAGCCATGTGCCGGCACGGCGCCAGCGGGCGAGCCTTGCCTGATACCACGGCTCGGCGTTGCGCGGATCGCCAGCGCCAGCATGGCGGAGGCTGCGGCGGAGGCACCAAAGGCCCACAATGAAAGGTGCCGGGATGCCGATCACCAGGACAAGCGCATTCCGACTGATGAGAGCGGCCATCTCCGCCTCGATCGTAGCCGGGTCGGCATGCACCGCCGTAAGATCGAGGTACTTCGCGAGTGGCTGCAGCATGCCCCAATCGAAGCCGGCATGGCAGGCGGCGGCGCAGAGATAGCCGATCACCGGCAGGTGCCAGCGGCGATATCCGGTGGCGACGAAGCGCGCAAGAAAGATGCCCTGGATCATCGCCATCAATCCGTGGATGAAGCTCGCGATGATGCCGCGTCCGATCGCGATCACCAGCGAGGCCTCGGCGAAGGCCTTGGCATAGAGCATGTTCTCCACGACCGCGAAACCGAGCGCCGAGAACAGCGAGGCCTGGAAGGCTTCGGCAGCGGTGACACCGCGCGGCCGGGCGATCGCGAGGCCGAAGATGAGCAGCGCGATGACGGTGCCGGTGAACTTGACGCCCTCTTCCGGCAACCCCACGGTCAGGACGACCACGCGCAGCGCCGACCAGAGATCGTGGATCTCCGCCAACCGGTTCTTGGTCGGACTGAGGAGATAGGTGAGGCTCACGGTCAGCGACCCGCCCAGCACCAGCGCGATGCCGACCAGCGGCCAGCGCGCCGGCCGCGGGAACAGATATTGATAGAGCCCGCCCAGGATCGCCGCGCAAACCAGCACGGCAATGGCCGAGGTTACCGGCGGGAACCCGTGGGAAATTTCCAAATCAGATTCCTGCGTTGTCGGTCGCTTACGCCGCCTTGATCCGGTCGCGGATGGCCGCCTCGATGGCCGCGATGGCGTCGTTGGCGTTGGCGGCGTTGGGGCCGCCGGCCTGCGCCATGTCGGGACGTCCGCCGCCGCCCTGGCCGCCGAGCGCCGCACTGCCCGCCTTCACCAGATCGACCGCGCTGATCCTGCCCATCAGATCCTCGGTGACGCCGACGACCACCGAAGCCTTGCCATCGGCGGTCGCGATCAAAGCGACCACGCCGGAGCCGAGCTGCTTCTTCAAGTCGTCCGCCATGCTTTTCAGCTCTTTCGCGGGTACGTCGGGCAGCAAGCGCGCCGCCAGCTTCACGCCGTTGACGTTCCGGGTCTCGTTGCCTGCCCCGCCGCCGGTCGCCATCTGGCGCCGCGCATCGGCAAGCTCCCGTTCCAACCGCTTGCGCTCCTCGACCAGCGAGACGATGCGCTGCGAGAGATCTTCCGGCACTGCCTTCAACGCCGCCGCCGCCTCGTTCAGCAATTTCTGCTGTTCGGCAACATAGCGCTCCGCCGCCACGCCCGTGACCGCCTCGATGCGGCGGAGACCCGCGCCGACCGCGCCTTCCGAGACGATCTTCAGGAAACCGATATCGCCGGTGCGCCGCACATGGGTGCCGCCGCAAAGCTCGGTGGAGAAATTCTTAGCTTCGTCCTCGTCCCGTCCGCCCATGCTGACCACGCGAACTTCGTCGCCGTATTTCTCGCCGAACAAGGCCATGGCACCGGCCGAGATCGCCTCATCCTGGCCCATCAGCTTGGTATCGACATCGGCATTGGCGCGGATGCGGCGGTTCACCTCATGCTCGATCCAGGCAATGTCTTCGGCGGTGAGCGCCTTGTTGTGGCTGAAATCGAAACGCAGGCGATCGGGCGTCACCAGCGAGCCCTTCTGGGTCACGTGCTCGCCCAAGCGCCGGCGCAGCGCTTCATGCAGCAGATGCGTCGCCGAGTGATGCGCGCGCAAGCCGTTGCGCCGCGCCTGATCGATCTTGAGCTCGATCGTGTCGCCGCGCTTCACGCTGCCCTTCACGACCTTGCCCATATGGACATGCAGCTCGCCGAGCTTCTTCAGCGTGTCGCTGACCGCGATGACGCCGCCATCGGCCCCAGTCCCATCTCCGACTGTGATCTTGCCGCTGTCGCCCATCTGGCCGCCGGATTCGCCATAGAACGGCGTCTGGTTGGCAACCAGAGCGATTTCGTCGCCCTGCTTCGCGCTCTCGACTTCCTTGCCGTCTTTCAAGAGCGCCAGCACCACGCCCTGGGCATGCTCGGTCGAATAGCCAAGGAATTCGGTGGCGCCCACCTTCTGCTTCAGATTGAACCAGACGGTTTCGGTCGCCGCCTCGCCGGAACCGGCCCAAGCCTTGCGGGCGGTTTCGCGCTGCCGATCCATCGCCTTGTCGAACGCGACCATATCCACTTCGCGCTTTTGACCGCGCAGGATGTCCGCGGTGAGATCGAGTGGGAAGCCAAACGTGTCGTAGAGCTTGAAGGCGACTTCGCCGGGCAGCTTCTGCCCCGAACCCAACTTGCCGGTCTCCTCGTCGAGCAGCTTCAGCCCGCGATCCAGCGTCTGCTTGAAGCGGGTCTCTTCCAGCTTCAAGGTTTCGGTGATCGCCGCCTGGGCGCGGATCAGTTCCGGATAGGCTTGGCCCATCTCCGCCGCCAGCGCCGGCACCAGCCGCCACATCAGCGGCTCCTGGCAGCCGATCATATGCGCGTGGCGCATCGCCCGGCGCATGATCCGGCGCAGCACATAGCCGCGGCCTTCGTTGGAGGGCAGCACGCCGTCGGCGATCAGGAAGGAGCTCGAGCGCAGATGGTCGGCGATCACCCGGTGCGAGACCTTCGCCGGGCCGTCGGGATCGGTGTTCGAGGCCGCCGCGGAGGCCTCGATCAGCGTGCGCATCAAATCGATGTCGTAATTGTCGTGCTTACCCTGCAGCACCGCCGCCAGGCGCTCCAGCCCCATGCCGGTGTCGATGGAGGGGCGCGGCAGGTTGACCCGCTCCGCCTTGGTCACCTGCTCGAACTGCATGAAGACCAGGTTCCAGATCTCGATGAAGCGGTCGCCGTCCTGGTCGGGCGAGCCGGGAGGGCCGCCGGGAATGCCCTCACCGTGGTCGTAGAAGATCTCCGAGCATGGCCCGCAGGGGCCGGTATCGCCCATCTGCCAGAAATTGTCCGAGGTCGGGATGCGGATAATCCGGCTGTCCGGGAAGCCCGCGATCTTCTTCCAGAGATTGAAAGCCTCGTCGTCCTCGGAGAAGACGGTGACAAGCAGCTTGTCCTTGGCGAGCCCGTATTCCTTGGTGATCAGGTTCCAGGCGAGCGAAATCGCCCGCTCCTTGAAATAATCGCCGAACGAGAAGTTGCCGAGCATCTCGAAGAAGGTGTGGTGCCGCGCCGTATAGCCGACATTCTCCAGATCGTTGTGCTTGCCGCCGGCCCGCACGCATTTCTGCGCGGTCGAGGCGCGGACATAGGGCCGCTGCTCCTGGCCGGTGAAGACGTTCTTGAACTGCACCATGCCGGAATTGACGAACATGAGCGTGGGATCGTTCCGCGGCACCAGCGGCGAGGACGGCACGATCTCATGCCCCTCGCGCCGGAAATAATCGAGGAAAACGCGGCGGATTTCGTTGGCGGTATGCATAACCGTCGAGGTCCTGAATCTTCAAAGGGTTAGCTGAACGGGCCGGACCCGCAGGACCGGCGCAATCCTTGAGTATTTAGGGTTTTTCGGCGGGAGACAAGGAGGTATGGAACATTAGCATTCCGACATCGACCGGATGGATTGATCCGGACTATAACAATTTTAGGTGGCGATCCAATGTCGAGAGACGAGTAGGTGTGGCGCTGCGGATTCTAATCTCGTCAAAGGCTGAACTGAGCTCTCCCCGGCGGTACTAATCACATGATGCGAGATCGCACGAAACTTTTCATCGTAAGTGCTCTGGCGCTCACCACCCCATCCCATATGGCCTTTGCGCAATCAGCGACCGCTCCTTGTGGCAAAACCGAATTGCAGGCCGTTGGGGAACAAATTGAAGATAGTTGGTCAGTGCCTTTCGGAAAGGAAGGCGAGGTCTGTAAAAAAGACGTGTTTCACGTGCGAGTCACGTTTACCGAGAGCCGGGCGGCGCAAAGCGCCGAGATCCTCGATCCTGTTTCCGGCGACCCTCTTTGCGCTGAGACTCGAGAAGCCCTTAATCGGGCCGTCCGGATTTCTAGCCCACTGCATTTGCCGTCCTGTAAGTTGCCGCACAGCATAGAATTCAGGTTCGATCTGAAAGGATTGGAATGATGCTCACCGCCACCTGCCATTGCGGCGCTTGCAGCGTCACCATCCCGCGCAAGCCGCGAAGCGTCACCGATTGCAATTGCTCGATCTGTCGGCGCTATGGCGTGCTCTGGGCTTATTACAAGGCGGGCAGAGTCACCGTCGCGGCGAAGCGCGGGGCGGTGGAGAGTTATTCCTGGGGGCGGAAGAAGCTGAAATTCGTGCGCTGCAAGAATTGCGGCTGCCTGCTCTGCTGGCAGCGCATCAAGGGCGATGCGACGAATTACATGGGCGTCAATGTGCGCAACCTGCCACTGGAAGTGCTGGAGAGCTTGCGCATCGCCAAGCTCGACGGCGCGCACGAATTTTAGAGGCCCCATCGCCGTAACAGGCGGCGCAAGTTTGCCCGTCGAGGTCAAACTTACGCGTCCCCTCACCCCTCGCGGACGAATGTCCGCATTCGCGGACGGGCCCTCTCCCTCAAGGGGAGAGGGGGATTTCTTTGCATTTTCGGAGCGGATCGTCCTCAATCCAGCGGCGAGTCTGTCGTCATTTCAAGCGCTTGAGCCGTCCTCGCATCCGGGAACCCTCCTCCTCGTCATCGGGTTCTTCTAGCAAGTCACGAGCATGGCCGAAACTTGATGAGGAGCATGCCATGAAACGCCATGGAGTCTACGCGGGTGTCGCCGTCGTGCTGCTGGCGGGCTTCGCGGCCGGCGCGGATGCGCAGCAGCAGGGCCGGTATTATCCGGACGGCACCAATTGCTCGCTGCTGAGCGACGACGAAATCGTGCAGTGCCAGAACCAGATCTATCAGCGCCAGCTGGAATCCGGCCAGAGCGCCGAAGCCACCGGCCCATCCGACCAGACCGTCGTGCCGAGCGGCACGGATTCCGGAGCCGGCGGATTACCGGGCGCCTCGACCACCAATTACGGCACGGGCGGCAGCGCGGGCGGCGCCGAAACGTTCAGCTTCCCGAACCCCAAGGACGTTCCGCCCAACAATGGTGTGGTGACGCCGGACGATGGCAGCTCTAGCGACTAGACGCCTTCCGGTATTGCATCGCACCGAGAAGCGCCGGCCCATGCGGCCGGCGTTTTCTTTGCCGATTGTTCACCGATCGCGAACGACGTTTCCCCAGTCGCGCTCTGGTCAAAGGACCCGGATCGGACCAGATTCCGCTCCAGCACAGGAATCAGAGGGCCAGACATGAACAGCCAGCCAGCTCATATCGAAACGGGTGGTACGGGCGAATCCCGCCGCGTCGTCGCCCTGATCGGCGGTGTCCCCACCAGCGACGGCGCGGGCGTGAAGCTCACCCGAGTCATCGGGCAGCGCGCGCTGCCCGACCTCGATCCCTTCCTGATGCTGGACGAATTCGGCTCGGAGAAGGGCGCCGACTATATCGGCGGCTTCCCGGACCATCCGCATCGCGGCTTCGAGACCGTGACCTATATGCTCGACGGTCGCATGCGCCATGGCGACAACAAGGGCCATTCCGGCCTGCTGGTCTCGGGCAGCGTGCAATGGATGACCGCTGGGCGCGGCATCGTGCATTCCGAGATGCCGGAGCAGGAGGACGGGCTGATGCGGGGCTTCCAGCTCTGGGTCAATCTGCCCGCCAAGGACAAGATGTGCGAACCGCGCTACCAGGAATTTTCCCCGGATAAAATTCCGACCGCCCAGCCGGCACCCGGAGTCGCGGTGAAGGTGATCGCCGGAAAGGTGGGCGATGCGAGCGGGCCGGTCGGCGGCATCGCCACCGACCCGACCTATCTCGATATTTCCCTGGCGCCGGGCGCCGGATACAGCCACGCGCTGCCGAAGGAACACAACGCCTTCGCCTATGTCTTTGAAGGTTCTGCGATTATTGGCGGCAAGGATGTCGCAAAAAGTCAACTCGCGGTCCTGAGCCAGGGCCAGACTGTGGAAATCGCGGCAGGTACCGAGCCGGGCCGGTTGATCCTAGTGGCCGGGCGGCCGCTGCGGGAGCCGGTTGCCAAATATGGGCCCTTCGTGATGAATACCGCCGAAGAGATCCATCAAGCGATCGCCGATTATCAGAGCGGAAGATTGTAGGAAGAAGGTGTAACCGTCATGCCCGATTCAGCGCCGACCAGCAGTTCCTCAGCGTTCAGCGAAACGGAAATCCGCCAGGCGCGGGTCGATCTCGCCGCCACCTTCCGGTGGTTCGCCCGGATCGGCATGCATGAAGGTGTGGCCAACCATCTGAGCGCGGCAGTCTCCGGGGATGGCTCCAAATTCCTGATGAACCCCCGTGGCGTGCATTTCTCGCAGGTCACCGCCAGCAACCTGCTGCTGCTCGACGCCAACGATCCGAAGACCATGCAACGTGCCGACGCGCCGGATCCGACCGCTTGGTACATCCACGGCCGGCTGCATGCGAAGCTGCCGCAGGCGCGGGCGGTCATGCATCTCCATCCGCGCTATTCGACCGCGCTGGCCGGCCTGGAAGACAGCACGATCCTGCCCCTCGATCAGAACACCATGCGCTTCCACGGCCGCGTCGCCACCGACGAGGCCTATGGCGGCATGGCGCTTTGCGACGATGAGGGCGACCGGCTGGCCGGCCTCATGGGCGACAAGCAGGTACTGATGATGGGCAATCACGGCGTGCTGATCGCCGCCGAGAGCATCGCCCTCGCCTTCGACCTCATGTACTATTTCGAGCGCGCCGCCGAAACCCAGATGCTCTGCTATGCCACCGGCAAGAAGCTGCGCATCGCCTCCGACAACGTCGCGAAGCTGACCGCGCAGCAATGGGCGGAATATCCCGACCTCGCCGAGGATCATCTGCGCGAAGTGAAGGCGATCCTCGACCGCGAAGAGCCGGGTTATCGGAACTAGGGGGTCTTCTCGCGACGGTGGATGGTTTCCAGGAATAGAGCCGTCAACAGCCCGAAGACCAGCGGCGCCCAGTAGTAGATCGCGCGGAAGGCCAGCAGGCCGCCGAACGTGGCGGCGATGAGATCTTCCTTCGGCGCCATCAGCAGCAGCACGCTGGATTCGAAGATGCCGAGCCCGCCGGGCACGCTGCTGGCGATGCCCAGCGTCAACGAGACCACGGCGATTCCCAGGACCCGCGTGTAATGCGCGCCCAAAGCCAAGGGCAGCAGCGACTGCGCGGCCGCGGAGAGAAACGCGATATCCAGGATCGAGCAGACCACCTGGGGCGCCAAGAGCTTGAAAGGCGGCAGTTCCAGTTCGGTTCCGAACAGG
>DASYDA010000342.1:0-2556 GCA_036499865.1 Dongiaceae bacterium
ATCCTCAACTCTTCGCGAGGTCCGCTGCAGCGGACCCGCACGTCGATCAGAACAAGGGAAATTACATGCCCTTGTTGTAGGTGCCGTGCGGGGCAACCATGACATCGACGCGACGATTTTCCTGGTTGTCCGTATTGTCCGGAGCATCCTTCGGCTCGCCGACCGGATCGGAAGCGACGGTGGCCGCGAGCGGCACGCCCTGCTTCTTCATGGCATCGACGACGGCGGCGCAACGACGACGGGCCAATTCCTTGTTGGCGCCGCCAGAACCCTTCGTGTCGGTGTAGCAATCGATCTGGATGTGCGAGATCGGATACTGGCTGAGGAAGTTGCCAATCTGGCCGAGCTTGCCGGCTTCTTCCGAAGTGACGCGCGAGCTGCCGGTCGCGAAGTAGATCGAGGTCTTCATCGGACCAACGTCCTGCGGGACGTGCAGCGATTCCAGATAGGCCAAGCGGGCGCGGATCGGATCGAGGATCCGGTTGAGCGCAGCTTCGGCCTTCTTGCGATGGTCGAGCGCTTCTTCGGAGAGCTGCACGCCCTTCTTCCGGAGCGGAAGGTTGGTGTACAGATACGGCGCATCGGCATCGAGGCTCGACTTGATATCCTCGGCTTCGCGCGCCTTGTCCTCGGCTTCGACCAGGTTGTACAGGAAGTCCCCGAAGTCGCCTTCGCGGGTCTGGTCAACGTTGGACTTGATGTTGGAAAGATCGGGCTCACGGTTCGGAGCCGCGCAAGCCGTCACGGCCAAGCAGCACGAACCAAGCAAAAGAAGCTTGAAATCACGAATCATGGTTTAAGACCCCCTGGGACAATCGGTCATATGCGTTGCCGCGGGTAGCCGCAATGGCACCCTCACCCGCCGCACACAATACAAGATAAGCCGATTCAAATGGCGGAATCCATGGGGATTCCTCTTTTTCACAGTGTTCTGTGACGGAAACCACTCCACTGTGGCGTTGGCGCAACAGATCGAGAGAATTTTCTCAAATTGCGAATCTTTTGAGTTGGCAAGTTTCATCGATTCAGGTCCCGCGGCGACTCGCCGGAACCACTCACGCGATTGCTTCGCGCAAAGCGGCGGCGGTGACCCAGGGCGAGATCGCCAGGACCGCCAGGCCGAGCCCGCCGAGAATCAGCCAATGCGGCATGCCGCCGGTGCCGGTCAGGCTGGCATCGAGGCCGGCGGCACTCAGGATGAGGGTTGGCACATAGAGCGGCAGGACCAGGAAGGTCAGCAGCACGCCGCCGCGCCGGGCGCCCAGAACCAAAGCGGCGCCGAGGCCGCCCAGGAAGCTCAAGATCGGCGTCGACAACGCGAGGGAAATCAGGAGCGGAAGCTGCCCAGCCGGCGGAAGCTGGAGCATGAGCCCCAAAAGCGGTGCGGCAATCAGAAGGGGAATTGCGGTCAGCAGCCAATGGGCGACGGCTTTGGCGACCGCCACCAATTCCAGCGGCAAAGGCGAGAGGAGGATCTGGTCCAGCGCGCCGTCGTCGTAATCGGCCTGGTAAAGCCGATCCAGCGACAGCAAGGCGGAAAGCGCCGCCATGGCGAGCGCCACGCCGCCGGCCAGATGCGACAGCCGCTCCGGTTCCGGGCCGACCGCGAAGGGGAAGAGGGCGCCGGCCACCAGGAAGAACAGCACCACCACCAGGGCATCGACACCCTGGCGCAGGCCGAGGCGCAGGTCGCGCCGGATCAAAGCCCAAAAGCCGGTCATGCGACGACTTGCCGATCCGGCATCAGCTCCAGGCGTTCCGCATCGGCGACGGGCAAGGTTTCATGGCTGGAATAGACGACGATGCCACCGCTCCGCCGACATTCCGCGACGAGGTCGCCCAGAATCTGCAACCCATCGGCATCGAGCGCCGTCGCGGGCTCGTCCAGGAGCCAAAGCGCGGCGGGGCCCAAGGCCAGCCGCGCCAAAGCGAGGCGGCGTCGCTGGCCCGCCGAAAGCCGGCGGGCCGGAACCTCGCCGAGATGATCCAGGCCGAGCCGCTCCAGGCCCGGCGCCACGCGATCCGGGGATGCGCCCCAGTAATCCGCCCAGAAAGCGAGGTTCTCCGTCACGGTCAGATGGGATTTCACGGCATCGAGATGGCCAATGCTGCGCAGCCGCCGCCGATGCGCCTCAGCCTCGCTGCGGATATCCGCGCCCTCCCAGGTGATGTGGCCTTCGATCGGTCGCGCCAGCCCGGCCATCAGCCGCAACAGGCTCGATTTGCCGCTGCCATTGGGCCCGGCCAGCCAGAGGCAGCCTCCGGAATCGAGGGCGAAGGCCAGATCGTCGAAAACCAGGGTCTCGCCGCGCTGACAGGCGAGGCTTTGCCCTTCAAAACAGGCCATCGGGCTCGAATCACTGCTGACGGAAAGAAAGCGGCGGCCGCAGACTAGAGCATGATCGGGTCAAATTGAACCGTTCTGCCGGGGCGATTTTCCGCGAGGACTAGGAAGGCGCCGCAGGCCGTAGCGGGGCTACGGACAAGGCGGCTGACGACGGCCTCGCGGAAAAGCACCCCAGCCCGAAGGGTTCGCCATCAGCGGCCCGCCGCGGC
>DASYDA010000343.1:0-6517 GCA_036499865.1 Dongiaceae bacterium
TTCGCAAGTTTCGGCGAAGTCTCGGTTTCGCCATGTCCGCACCCGGTAAGCGCCAGCATGCAGAGAAAAACTGCAATGCGGCGTTTCACCGGATTGGTCCAAAAGCGAGGTGGGCGTGGCCTCAGTTGTCGAGGGTTGTGACGCCGCGGCGGTTCTGCGCCCAGCAGGATTCGCCGGTATCCGGGCAAACGGGGCGTTCCTTGCCGTAGGAGACTTCCTTCAGCCGGCCGGCATCGATGCCGAGGGCGACCAGGTAGTTCATGACGGTCTGTGCGCGGCGCTCGCCGAGGGCAAGGTTATATTCCCGGGTGCCGCGCTCGTCGGAATGGCCCTCGACTGTCGCGGTGTGCTGCGGATACTGCTTCAGCCAGGCCGCCTCTTTTTGCAAAGTGGCCTGGGCGTCGCTGTTCAGCGTGTATTTGTCGGTATCGAAGTGAATCGTGTTGCCGACGGTGGGGCCGTTAAACTCATCGAGGCTGCCGGCGGCCACGCCGCCATTCATGCCCGCGCCGTTGACGCCGTTGCCCGAAGAGGAGATGCCGCCATTTGTCCCGTCGCCCGTCGAGGCCATGTTGGTGGCATCCGGCGAAGCTTGATCCTCAGCGCCGCTTCCGCAGGCGGCAAGCAGCAGCGCGGCGCACAGCGCCGGAATGAGTCGCGTTAGCATGATTCGATTTCCCCAAAGAACGATAGTGCTGAGAACGATGAAGCGTGCGGAACCTTGGCGATGAATTCGGGCATAAATGGGGCCAATCCAATTCCGATTGTGGCGAAGCGATGGAATCATATCAGACGAACCGAGTCGACGAAGATGAATTGTCCCGGAAGATCGCGCGAATGAATGATGTTTGGGAGATCGCCGGGAAGATTGATCTGGAAGGTCGAATTTGAAACCGGCTCGTCAGAACAACCGGCCCTGGCCGAATTCGAGATCGAGCAGGAAGCGCTTCGCCGTGGTGCCGAGATCGCTGGAATAGCCGCCGAGCCAATTGGTGCCGGTGATGCGATGGCAGGGGATGAGAACCGCGATAGGATTTCGGCCACAAGCCTGACCGATTTCTTGCGCGGGAACGTTCAGCCGTTTGGCAACGTCGCCATAAGTCAGTGTCTGGCCATAGGGGATCTGCCGCATGATCTCCCAGACCTTCTCGGCGAGGTCATCACCCTCGGCGTGAAGCGGGAGATCGAAGTCGCGCCGCTCGCCGGCCAGATAGGCGCGCAGCTCCGCGATCGCCTTGTCCAGCAGCGGCGTGCTGTCGCTCTGCTTCGGCTTGCCGTGTCGCCAGTGCAGGCGGGTGATCGTGGTATCGGTGTCGTCCGCGGCCACTTCCAGCCAGCCGATCTCGGTCTCGAGCGCAGCGCTGGGCATGGCTAGGCCGCCTGCCGCGTGTCGAGTGCGGCGGTCAGTGCCTTCGGCTCGGTGATCGGCAGGCCGCAGGTGCCGTTGCGACAGAGATAAGCCGTGGCCCTGAGGGCGCCATCCGGGCCGACCTGCTGTGTCTTGCCGAAGGCGGGATGCGAATCCGGCAGGCTGGTTTCCGGCGGCACGATCTGCAGGAGGCGATCGGGCAATGAAGGCCGCATGACCGCCTCGACCAAAGCGTTGGTATCGGCAGCGCTGCGGTCTCCGATGATGACGACTTCCAGACCGTGATGCAGGAAGGCATTGGCGTTGAGGAAGGTCGCCAGCGGGAAGAAATTGTGCTCGACCTCGCCGGCAAAGCTGGCGACCAGTTTGCGGGCGCGCTCTTCGAAGCGCGGCTCGCCGGTGAGGCGATACAGGCGTGCAAGGACTCCCACCATGACACCATTGCCGTTGGGCACGGCATTGTCGCCGGCGGATTTCGGGCGGATCACCATGTCCTTCGTGTCGTCGGCGGTCATGAAATAGCCGCCGGATTTGGCATCCCAAAAATGCCGGTCCAGCAATTCGGTGAATTCCCGCGCCGCATCCAGATATTGCGGCTCGCCGGTCGCCTCATAGAGCGCCAGCGCCGCCATGGCGAGATCGGCATGGTCGTCCAGGGTCGCCGGATGGGCGAGCTTGCTTGCGCGCCAGGCGTGGAACAAGCGTTCGCCGCCGCTTTCAGAGGGCCGCATCATGCCGCGACGAATAAACGCGAAAGCGGAGGTGGCGAGATCCAGCCAATGCGGCTCCTGGAACGCCGCGCTCGCTTCGGCCAGTGCCGCGATCATCAGGCCGTTCCAATCGGCGAGCACCTTGTCGTCCCAACCCGGCCGGACCCGTGGCGACCGCGCCTCGAGCAGTTTCGCCCGGCATTCCGCCAGTTTCTTTTCGCCGGTCTCATCCAGCAATGTCGGCTGCTGCGAGCGGTTGAGGATGGTCATGCCTTCCCAATTGCCGCCTGGCGTCACGTCGTAGTTCCGCTTGAAGAAGGCGGCGTCCTCGCCCAGCACCTGGTCGATCTGGCGGGCGCTCCAGACATAGAACTTGCCTTCCTCGCCTTCGGAATCGGCATCCAGCGAGGCGGCGAAGGCGCGGTTCTGCTTGTCGTCGGGTGCCGCCAGCATTTCCCGCTCCAGCCAGGCGACGGTCTCGCGCACCCGTGCCTCGTAGAGCGGGTTGCGGGTCTCTTGCCAGACCAGGGTCAGCAGCGCGATGAACTCGGCATTGTCGTAAAGCATCTTCTCGAAATGCGGCACCAGCCATTCGGCATCAGTCGCGTAGCGCGCGAGGCCGCCGCCGAGATGGTCGTAGATGCCGCCTTGCGCCATGGCGGTGAGTGTCGTGGTGACGGCATCGCGGAAGGCCGGGTTGCCGCTGCGCTTATAGGCGCGCCAGAGCAAGGTGAAGAGCGCGGGCTGCGGGAATTTCGGGGCACCGCCGATACCGCCTTTTTCGAGATCCACCTCCTGCAGCAGGCGCTTGGCGATCTGGTCGGTCAGGTCCATGGAAATCTCGTCACCGCTTTTCGGGGTGCTGAGCTTCTGCATCGCCTGGCCGATGGCGGTGACATTGGTCATCACCTTGTCCGGCTCCTTGGTGAAGGTCTCGGCGACGAATTTCAAGACATCGCCGAAGCCTGGCCGGCCGTAGCGCGAATCCTTCGGGAAATAGGTACCGCCCCAGAACGGGCGCCCGTCCGGCATCAGGAACATGGTGAGCGGCCAGCCGCCATGTTGGCCGAGCAACGCCAGAGCCTGCTGATAGACCGCATCGAGATCGGGTCGCTCCTCACGATCGACCTTGATGTTGACGAAGAGCCGGTTCATCTGCGCGGCGATCCCGTCATCCTCGAAGCTCTCATGCGCCATCACATGGCACCAATGACAGGCGGCATAGCCCACCGAAAGCAGGATCGGCTTGTTGTCGCGCTTGGCCTCTGCTAGCGCCGCCTCGCCCCAGGCGCGCCAGTTCACCGGGTTCGACCGGTGCTGCAGCAAATAGGGGCTGGTCTCCTCGCCCAACCGATTTTCGGGATTGGGCTTCTGCAAGGCGTGGGCTTCGCTCATGAGCATTCCTTTGCAATACAGCCCATCATCTGAGCCCGAACCGGTGCCGGTTCAACCCGGATATTGCGCTTCAGGTCCCGGACCTGCGCTTCACGCAAGGCGGATATCAGTGAGTTGGAAATCGTTGCCTTTGGACAACAAGGGTTCGTCCGTTACCTTGGCAAGGGCATAAGAAAAGCAATCGCCGAAATTGAGCGCAGCTCGATGGTTGCCCCGTCCGAACCGACGGTAAGCTTCTCGCGCGAGGCGTGCGTGGGATGCAGTGACCGGGACGATATCCATGCCGGTCGATTGTATGAAATCGTCGAATTCGATTTCCGGTCGACGGATCCTCTGATCGACGACGATGGCTGTTTCTAGAAAAGTCGCGGCGGAAATCAACGCCCGTGGCGCTTCGAGAAGCTTTCTGTAGAGCTGCCGCGCTTCTGATTCATCGAACAGCATGGCCATGATGGCCGAGGAATCGACAACCATCAGCGCGGCAATCCATGCTCGTCATAGCCAATGATCTCGTCGGCAGTGCGGTCGTCGTAGACCGGTCGCTGGGAGAACCGGCGGGTGATTTCCATCAGCTCTTCAATCCGTGCCTGTCGAGGCTTGCCACCACCCTGGATGACGCGAAGGCGCTCACGCAAGGCGTTGGTGACCGCCTCGGTCAAGCTTTCGCCTGTTGCCTTCGCCAGCTCACGCGCCAGCCGGTCGGCTTCCGGGTCCTTGATGCTGAGGGCCATGTTTCTACCTTTCTAGACAGATGTATAGAAATATAGAAACGCATTCCGCTCTTCGCAAGCCCTGCGCAAGCTTGGCTGGAGCCCCGCCTCGGCTTCGAATAGAATGAACATTCATTCATAATAGGGGTGGCGGCGATGGGCGAAACCCCGGAATTCCCTGGCTCCGGGAACATCGGCTCAGAAAACTCCGGTCGAACCGGTCGCGGCGGCAGCGCCGCCCGGCGGGCGATGCGGAAATCCGGTCCGAAAGGCGGCGCCGTCCATCCCGGCCTGCCCGGCGGCACCTATCGTCCCCTCTCCGATCATGACATGGAGCGCATCCACCGGGCGGCGCTCGATGTGCTGGAGCAGCTCGGCATCGGCGAGCCGATCCCCGAAGTGCTGGATGTCGCTCTGCCCCGCGGCTGCTGGCTGAACGAGAAGGGCCGGCTCTGTTTTCCCCGCGCTTTGGTCGAGGACGTGCTGGCCCAGGCCTGCCGGAGCTATCCCGCTTATGGTGTTTCGCCGGAGCACGATCTCGAAATCGGCGGCACCCGGGTGAACTTCGCCACTGCCGGCGAGGCGATCAAGGTGCTGGATTTCGAGAGCGGCGAATACCGCCCCTCCACCCTGCTCGACCTCTATGATTTCGCGCGATTGGCGGACCGGCTCGAGCATGTGCATTGCTTCGGCCAGACCGTCGTCGCCACCGATATGCCGGATCGGCTCGCCTCGGATTTCAACGTCGCCTATGCCTGCCTTGCCGGGACGCAGAAATCCTTCGGCGTCTCCATCGAGAATGTCGAGCATCACGCCAAGCTGATCGGCTTCTTCGATGCCTTCCTCGGCGGCGAAGGCAAATTCATCGCGCGGCCGTTCTGCGTGATCGGGGGTTGTCCCATCGTCTCCCCCTTACGCTTCGGCAAGGAGAACGCCGAGGTGATGGTGGCGAATGCCCGTCTCGGCCTTGGCATCGATCCCGCCATCGCCGCGCAGGCGGGCGCCACGGCGCCGGCGGCGCTCGCGGGAACGCTGGTGCAGACCGTGGCGGAAACCCTGGTGCCGCTGATCGTCGGCAATCTGATTTGGCCCGGCCTCCCCGTCTCCTTCGGCATCTGGCCCTTCGTTTCGGATCTTCGCACCGGCTCTTTCACCGGAGGCGGCGGCGAAGAAGCCTTACTCACTGCGGCCGCCGTGCAGATGTGCAATTTCTACGACCTGCCGAGCTCGGTCGGCGCCGGCATGACCGATGCGAAGGCGATCGACGCCCAGGCCGGTTATGAGAAGGGCGTCAGCGTCACGCTCGCGGCCGTCGCCGGCGGCAACTATGTCAGCGAATGCTGCGGCATGATGGGCAGCCTGATCGGCTGCTCGGTCGAGGCGATGGTGATCGACAACGACATGCTGGGCAATATCCAGCGCGTGCTGAAAGGCGTCGAGGTCAATGACGAAACGCTGAGCTTCGACGAGATCCGGCGCGCCATCGAAGGTCCCGGCCACTATCTCGGCTCGCCGAAGACGCTGGAGCTGATGGAAACCGAATATCTCTATCCCCACATCGCCGATCGCGATTCCATGAACGGCTGGCAAGGGCGTGGTCAGCCCGACATCCGCCATGCCGCGCGGCGGCGCGCGCAGGAGATTCTATCGGCGCATTATCCCGCTTATATCGATCCCGCCGTGGACGCGAAACTACGCGAACGGTTTCCGATCCTGCTGAAGCCGGAGGATATGCGCGCGGGAAACGGGCGGTGGTAGACCGCACGCAGCTACGCGGCGCTGGCTCTTGAGCATCACGGCTGCAAGCCCCCACCCCTCCCTCCCCCTAAAGAGGGGAGGGTAAGAGAGGAGCCGCTGGAATAGTGGCGCGATTAAAGGACTCGCTGCGGCTGACCCCTTCCCCCTTCAGGGGGAAGGTGAGGATGGGGGCTTGCAGCCGTGATGCTCGAGATCCAGCGTGACGGCGGTGGATGGCCTCACCGCTCCGGCAGCGGCGGCATGCGCCGGGGCACGGGTGAAGACTGGATGATCGAGGTGTTGGTCATCGCAGTGGCGTTGATCTGGTCGATCAACGTTTCCAGCTCCGCGACTGAACGGAGGTGCGCCTTGGCGACGAAGCAATCCTCGCCGGTCACCCGGTCGCATTCGACGATGGCGGCGATCCCCTGCAAAAGCTCGGCGGTCTTCTTGATCTGGCCGGGCATGGGGCGGATGCGGATGGTGGCGGCCAGCGGCAGGCCGAGGGCTGCGGGATCGATGGTCACGGCATAGCCCTGGATGACGCCGTTCTCTTCCAGCCGCTTCAGCCGTTCCGCGATGCTGGGCGCGGTCAG
>DASYDA010000344.1:0-16999 GCA_036499865.1 Dongiaceae bacterium
CCGGTCATGGCCGGCGAGATTGGTCATCAGCGCCGAAAGTTCCGCGTCGGAACGCGAGGCGATCAACTTCGAGACAGGCCCCTGGTCGCCGATCTCGTCTTCCAGGCGCTTCCGCCAGCCGGCGCCGCCCTGGAAGGTGAGTGCGGCGTAAAGCTGATTCGGCGTGCGAGCGATCCATTCGCGGAGCTTCTCCCCGCCGGGCTCCCGGAACGCGGCTTCTTGCAGCGATCCGTATTTCAGCACCACGACCTCCCAGCCGAAGGCACGGAAGATCTGCTCGAAACGCTGCCAGAGGCCTTCGCGCACCACGGCGTCGAGGGATTGGCGGTTGTAATCGACGATCCACCAGGTGTTCCGGAGCCCCTGCTTCCAGCCTTCGAGCAGCGCTTCGAAGATGTTGCCCTCGTCGAGTTCCGCATCGCCGACCAGAGCGATCATCCGGCCTTCGCGCCTGTCTTTATAAGGACCGGCTTTCGACCAGCCCTTCGCTCTCACGTAATCCTGCACGATCGACGAGAAGAGGGTCTGCGCGACGCCGAGGCCGACCGAGCCGGTGGAGAAATCCACGTCGTCGGCGTCCTTGGTGCGCGAGGGATAGCTCTGCGCACCTTTATAGCCCCGGAAATTCTCCAGCTTGTCCTGCGTCTGCTTCCCGAGCAGGTATTGGATCGCATGGAAGACCGGCGAGGCATGCGGCTTCACCGCCACCCGGTCTTCCGGCCGCAGGATCTCGAAATACAGCGCCGACATGATGGTGGCGAGCGAGGCGCAGGAGGCTTGATGGCCGCCCACCTTCATGCCGTCATCGCTTTCGCGGATGTGGTTGGCGTTGTGGATGGTCCAGGCGGAGAGCCAGAGAACCTTCTTTTCCAGCTCGCCGAGCAGGTCTTGGTTGCCGCCGCTCACATCCGCCTCCTATCAATCGCCGTGATAGTAGAAGCCTTCGATTTCGGTCGCCTGCTGCTGGCTCGTGTCGAGTTTCGCCCAGCCGGTGAGGCCGAACGCGTTCCGCAGCAGGAAGAAGTCACCGTCCTGCAGCACCACTTCCACGAAACTCCCTGGCGCGATCTTCGCCACGACGCCCGATTGATCCTTATCGGCATAGAGCGTCAGCGCCGTGATCGCCCTCGAACGGAAGCCGGCATAGAGGAAGGGCTGCTTGACCGGCTTCAGCTCCGCGCCCTGCAGGCAATAGAGCGCATGGGCGTTAAACATGTGGTCGGTGGATTCCGCGCTATAGACGCAACCGTCACCGGGAATGACGAAGGTGGTTCCCGGAATGGCGGTTCCGGGCTGGTCCGGATCCTGGGAGGCGGAGAAGACGCATTGCGGATCGTCGCTGCCGCCGGAATCGCAGCGCAGCACGAAATAATCCGGGTCCGCCGCGCGCAATTTCACGTCCAGCGGATAGGCCATATAGACCCCGGCATCCGCATAGTATTTCTGATAGGTCGGTTCCTGCGGCGGCAGTTTCGGTTCGCGGGCGAGGTGTTTATCGACCACGATCGCGATATGCAGCGATTTGCCGAGCAGGACGTCCTTATCGAGGCGTTGCGCCTTCGGGATCATCGCCAGCGCTTCCGGCGTGGCCGAATCCGCCGCAGCGGAGGTTGCGAATGCCATCAAAGTCATGACGATGACCGCGATACCCCTCATGATTTCCCCTGCTTTACCTGCCGCTTCAAGGCGTCGATGCAATGCTCGCGGCTGCCCGCGAAATCCCCGGCAATCCACCATGCCTCGACAGCGCGCAAGGTTTGGCCGAGTTCCGGTCCCGGCTGCAATCCGCAGGCGATCGCGTCCCGGCCGCTCAACGGGAATTCCGGGCGCGGCCAATTCCGGACGAGATCGCATGCTTGCTGCCATTGCGGCATGGTTTCATCGCTGGGTTCATGCGCCGCCCAATCCACCAGCAGCAGATCCAGCGCCCGCGCATTGCCGAGTTCGTAGATCTGGCGCCGCACCTGGTTCATGGCCGACACCGGAAATTCCGGCCGCGCCGCGGTGATAGCTGCCAATCTCTCCCGCTCGGCGTTGGAAAGCTTCAGCCGCTCGGCGACGACCGCCGCGCTACCGGTGACGGTCACGGCAGCCAGGCGGCGGATCGCATCGGGCACGACCCGCAAGGCCGATTCCAGCTTCACCAGCCGCGCCAGCCGGTCGCTGGACGTCGCCTCCGGCAGATAGGCGCCGGCGATGCCCGTCTCCAGCATCGCGCGCCAGGTTTCCGCGCCGCGCCGCGCCGTCAGCAGCTTCAGCGTCTCCTGCCGCAGCCGTTCGCCGGACAGCGATCGCAGATACGACTTGCCGGCGATCGTCGCGGCCAAGGCCGGTTGATCGAAATTCCCGACGGCATAATCGGCATGGAAGCGGAAGAAGCGCAGGATGCGCAGATAGTCCTCACGGACCCGCGCTTCCGGATCGCCGACGAAACGCACCCGGCCGGCCCGCAAATCGCGCACGCCGTCGAAGTAATCGTAGATCGCGCCGTCCTTATCGACGGAAAGCGCGTTGATGGTGAGGTCGCGGCGCGCTGCGTCCTCGCGCCAATCATCGGTGAAACGCACCACCGCATGACGGCCGTCGGTTTCCATGTCACGGCGCAAGGTCGTGACCTCGATGCCGGCATGCTCCGCGATCACCGTCACGGTGCCGTGTTCCAACCCGGTCGGCGCATGCTTGAGCCCGGCGGCTCCCGCCGCCTCGATCACCGCCGACGGCGGCAGGGCGGTCGCGATGTCGATGTCGCGGATCGCGCGGCCCAGCAATCCGTCGCGCACGCAGCCGCCGACGAAGCGTGGCTGCCCGCCGGCTTTTTCCAGCGCGTCGTAGACGATGCGCGCCGGGCCTTTGGCCATCCAGTCTTGGGGGAAGCTGCCGAGCACGATTTCCTTGGCTGCAGCCATCTCAGCCCCGCAACACTTCGGCGAGATTGCTGAGCATCCCGGCGGTGGCACCCCAGATGTAATAATCCGGCCAGGGATAGACGTAGAAGAAGCGCTGGGTGCCTTGCCAAGTACGGCTTTCCGTCTTGCGGCTGGCGGGATCGAGGAAGAAGGCCAGCGGCACCTCGAACACTTCCGCGACCTCGAATGGGTCGGGCGTGAATGCGACCGGCGGCGCGATCAACCCCACCCAAGGCGTCACCTCGAAGCCGGTGCGGGTCACATAGGTGTCGAGCCGGGCAATCAGTTCGACGCGCTGCGGATCGAGCCCGACTTCCTCCTGCGCTTCCCGCAAGGCGGCCGCCGCCGCGTCGTGATCGCCGGGGTCGATCCGGCCGCCCGGGAAGCTCACCTGCCCCGCGTGATCATTGAGATGTTCGGAGCGCTTGGTGAGCAGCACCGTCATGCCTTCGGCATGGTCGAGCAGCGGCACCAGCACCGCCGCCCGAGTCAACGCGCGGTCCGGATGCATGCCGGGATTGAGATCATGATCGCCGCGCTGGCCTTGTGCATGGACGTCGAACATCCGCGCCGGCTCCTCTTCCTCGACCGACGGCTCCGCCGCGGGCAAGGTCGCGGGCGGCGGTCCGAACGGATTTCCCCGGCGGCCGGGCGCGGAGGCGGCAAGGCGAGCAATGACGTCGCTGCGCTGCATGGCGATCAGTTCTCTTCGGTCCGGCCGAGCGGAAAGAACGTGCCGGCACTCCAGACGCCGAGCTGTTCCGCGCCCTCGATGACGGCGAATTCTCCCAGTTCCACGAGATGATAGTAGACCGGGCGCAGGATCCGCGCCTCCAACCCGTTCCGCACGTTGATGTAAGGGACAGACTCGCCGGTTTCGGGATTCTCGGAAACCCGGATCGGATGCGCCGCATCGACGATCACTTCATCGTCAACATTGGTGCGGAAAGTCAGCGTCTGATCCGAACCCTCGCCCGCGGCATCCACCGCCACTGCGACAAAGGGCGCGTCATCGACCAGGATCCGGCCCCGCTCCACCGGCGTTACCAGCCAGAATTCGCCATTTTCCCGCCGCAATACCGTGGAGAATAGCTTTACCAGCGGTTTTCGACCGATCGGTGAGCCGCGATAGAACCAGGTTCCGTCGCGTGCGATCCGCATATCGAAATCCCCGCAGCTCGGCAACTGGCTGAAATCCGGCGCTCCCATACGACCGGGATCATGACGCTGCTCACGGCGCCCGGATTCGGGGTTGGACAGGTCGCCGGATGAGGGATTACGCTGCATTATCAGGCTTCAACAAGGAATGGTGGCCCAGGTGGCGATCTCCGAGAATAACACTGGGAATAGCATCGGCGCGACGATCATGACATCCGGTTCCGGCGGCAGCCAATCCGGAGCGGATCTCGCCGCCGACTTGGAGAAAATCGGCGGTCGCCTCGAACAGGTGCGCCACAGCATCGGCCAGGTGATCTTCGGCCAGGAACTCACCATCGAGCAATCCCTGGTCTCGATTCTCGCCGGCGGCCATCTGCTGCTGATCGGCGTGCCCGGCCTCGCCAAGACCAAGCTGGTCGATTGCCTGGGCCGCGTCCTCGGCCTGGACACCAAGCGAGTCCAATGCACCCCCGACCTGATGCCCTCGGACATCATCGGCTCCGAGGTGCTTGAGGAAACCGAATCGGGCCGCCGCGGGTTCCGCTTCATTCCAGGACCGGTCTTCTGCCAGCTGCTGATGGCCGACGAAATCAACCGCGCCAGCCCCCGCACCCAATCGGCGCTGCTGCAGGCGATGCAGGAACAGCGCGTCTCGGTGGCCGGCCAGACGCATCAACTGCCGCTGCCTTTCCATGTGCTGGCGACCCAGAACCCGCTGGAGCAGGAAGGCACCTATCCGCTGCCGGAGGCGCAGCTCGACCGCTTTCTGCTGCAGGTCGATATCGACTATCCGGCGCTGGCCGCCGAACGGCAGATGCTGATCGTCACCACCGGTTCGACGGATGCCGAGCCACAGCCGGTGCTCAACACCGAAGAATTGATGCGCGCGCAGCGTCTGGTGCGCCGCATCCCGGTCGGAGAAAAGGTGCTGGATGCCATCTTGAAGATGGTGCGTGCCGGCCGTCCCGGTGAAGGCGAGTTGGCGGAGGTCACCAAGCATCTCGCCTGGGGCCCAGGACCGCGCGCCGGCCAGGCCCTGATGCTGGCGACCCGTGCGCGGGCCCTCCTGCAGGGCCGCCTCAGCCCCTCGATCGACGATGTGGCGGCCCTCGCCCATCCGGTGCTGCGTCATCGCATCGCACTCACCTATGGTGCGCGGGCGGAAGGCGTCACTCTCAAAGGCGTAATCGACCGGCTCGTGGGACTCTTGGGCTAACGGCGATATCGGGATGGCGCTTCAGATCACCGCGGATCGGGCGAAGGCGGAATCCGCTGGCATTGCCACGCGGCTGCCGCCGCTACTGATCGCCGCCGAACGGATCGCGGCGACCGTGATTCAGGGCGTGCATGGCCGACGGCGCGTCGGCGCCGGCGACGTGTTCTGGCAGCATCGGCTCTATTACCCCGGCGACGAGCCGCGCCAGCTCGATTGGCGACAATCCGCGAAGTCGGACAAGGTTTATCTCCGCCAGATGGAATGGTCCGCGGCGCAGACCGTCTATCTCTGGTGCGATCTCTCGCCCTCGATGGATTATGCCAGCAACAAAGATGTCTCGACCAAGGCGGAGCGCGCCATGGTGCTGGCTTTGGCTCTGGCGAGCGTGCTCTCCCGGGCCGGCGAGCGCGTGGCGCTGCTGGGCGATCCGGAACCGCCGATTTCCGGCCGCGCCGTGATCGAACGCCTGGCCGATCGCCTGGAGCATCGCGTGCGCCGGCTGCGCGACCAAAATGGGGCGAAAAACGGGGGGACGACGAATTCGGGCGACAGCCTGCCTCCGCCGATCCTGCTGCCCGCGCATGCCCATGCGGTGCTGATCGGCGACTTCTTCTCGCCCATCGCCGAATTGCGCGCGATGCTCGATCGCTTCGCCGCCCGCGATATCCGCGGGCATCTCCTGCAGGTCCTGGATCCCGCCGAGGTGGCGATGCCGTTCCTGGGCCGCGTGCGCTTCCTCGGGCTCGAACGCGAAGGCGAAATCCTGATGAGCCGCGCCGAATCCGTGCGCGAGGCCTATCTCGCCAAGCTGGAATCCCATCGCGAGGAATTGCGCAATCTGGCGCGCCATGCCGGCTGGAGCTTCTCGACGCATGAGACCGATGCGCCGGGCGCGCCTGCCTTGCTGGCGCTCTATCAGTGGCTCGCCGCCGACCGGAGATTCCGGCGATGAAGAGGAACGGTGGCATCTTCCCATTCGTCATGACGTCAAAGTGTGAACGAGGCACCGCGCCATGCTGAGTTACGGCGCGCTCAGCTTTGCGGCACCCTGGCTGCTGGTCGCCCTCGCCGCTTTGCCGATCCTGTGGTGGTTGCTGCGGCTGACGCCGCCCAGCCCGAAGCGCATTCCCTTCCCGGCGATCCGCCTGCTGTTCGGCCTGCTGCCGAAGGAGGAGACACCCCATCGCACGCCCTGGTGGCTGATCCTGCTGCGCCTCGCCATCGCCAGCCTGCTGATCGTCGGCCTCTCACATCCTCTGTGGAATGCCGCGCAGCCGTTTTCGCGCCCCGGTCCGCTGCTGCTGGTGATCGATGACGGATGGGCCGCGGCACCCGGCTGGGGCGAGCGCGAAGCGCTGGCGCGGGATCTGGCGGCCGAGGCCGATCGCGAGCATCGCAGCGTGGCGCTGCTGACCACGGCACCCCAGGCCAATGGCCAGATCGCACCGGTTTCATTGCTTTCAGCCGGCCAGGCCGATGCCGCCGTCGCGGCGCTGCAGCCTTCGCCTTGGCCGGTCGATCGTGCCCGCTCGCTCACGGCGCTCAAGGCGGCGAAATTCGCCACGGAATTGAACACCGTCTGGATCAGCGACGGGTTGGCCTCGCCTCCGGCAAGCGGCGACCGGGCCAATGCCGACCACGCTCTTTACGACGAACTCACCGCGCGCGGCCAGGTGACCCTGCTCGACCAGGGTGCCAGCGCGGTCCCCGTTTTGCTGCTGCCGCCCGATATCGAAGCCCAGGGCATCACCATCAAGGCCGTGCGCGCGACGGCCGGGGCGCCGCTTCGGGCCACCGTGCGCGTGCTGGATCGCGACGGCCACAGCCTCGGCCTCGTGCCGGTGGATTTCGCCGCCAAGGCGCGGACCACCGCGCAGCGCCTCGACCTTCCCATCGAACTCCGCAGCCGTGCCAGCCAATTGGTGCTGGAAGGCGGCCGCTCCGCGGGCTCGACCGTGCTGCTCGACGATTCCGGCGGCCGCAAGCCGATCGGTGTCATCACCGACAACCCGACCATGGGCGACCAGCCGCTGATCGGTGAGCTCTATTTCCTGCAGCGTGCACTGGCGCCCGGCAACGAGGTCCGGATCGGCGATCTCGCGACGCTGACGGCGCAGCCGCTCTCGATGATGATCCTGCCCGACCAGACTGCCCTCTCGCCCGGCGACCGCGAGATCCTGGAGAAATGGGTGCAGCGCGGCGGCATGCTGGTACGTTTCGCCGGCGAGCGCCTTTCCGCCAATACCGACGACAAGCTGCTGCCGGTGCGCCTGCGCCAGGGCGACCGCATCCTCGGCGGCGCGCTCTCCTGGGCCCAGCCCACGACCTTGAGCGACTTCCCGCAGAATTCGCCCTTCGCCGGCCTTGCCATTCCGAAAGATGTCCATGTCTCCCGCCAGGTGCTGGCGGAACCCTCGATCGATCTCGGCAACAAGACCTGGGCGCGTCTCGCCGACGGTACGCCGCTGGTGACCGGCGCGCGCAGCGGCGACGGCTATCTCGTGCTCTTCCATGTCAGCGCCAATGCCGAATGGTCCGATCTCTCGATCTCCGGACTCTTCGTCGAGATGCTGGACCGGCTGGTGGCCCTGGCCGCCGGCACACCGCAAGCCGAGGCCGAGCCGGACAAGCCCCTGCCGCCGGTTTCGATCCTGGACGGCTATGGACAGCTCGGCAGCATACCGGCCGGGGTGCTGCCGATCCGCGCCGCCGATCTCAAGAAATCGCCGATCGGGCCGCAGCATCCGCCGGGTTTCTACGGGGAGAGCAATGCGCGCCATGCCCTCAATCTCGCCGGCGCGGTGAAGACGCTCGGTCCGCTCGACCTGCCGGCGCAGCCTCTGGCGCGCGCCAAGACCTTCGACTTCAAGCCGGCGCTGCTCGCCGTCGCCTTCCTGCTGCTGATCCTCGATTTGCTGATCGCGCTGGCACTGCGCGGCTTGATCGCCGGGCCGAAGATCCGCAGCGCCGATGCCGTGCCGGCCGCCGCGATCCTGCTGGCGATCGGCATGAGCCTTGCCGCGGTGCATCCGGCACGCGCCGAACCGCTGACCGACAAAGAGATCATCAGCGCGACCGAAGAGGCGCATCTCGCTTATGTCCGCACCGGTGCGCCGGAGGTCGATGCCACCAGCAAGGCCGGGTTGAAGGGCTTGACTTCGGTTCTGCTGCAGCGGACTTCCGCCGATGTCGGCGATCCGGTCGGCCTCGACATCGAGACCGACGATTTGACCTTCTATCCGCTGATCTATTGGCCGATCACCAGCGCTGAAAAGCAGCCCTCGTCGGCGGCGATCGCGCGACTGAACAAGTACCTCGCCAATGGCGGGCTGATCTTCTTCGACACCGCCGACCAGAACGTGGCCGGTATTTCCGACAGCGGTGGCCCAGGCACGCAGCGCTTGCAGGAACTGACCCAGGGGCTCGACGTGCCGCCGCTGGTGCCGATCCCCGCCGATCATGTGCTGACCCGCGCCTTCTATCTCCTGAAGGATTTCCCCGGCCGCTGGATCGGCGGCTCGCTCTGGGTCGAGGCCGCGAACAGTCGCGTCAATGACGGCGTCGCTTCGATCGTGGTCGGCAGCAACGACTACGCCAGCGCCTGGGCGGTCGATGACTATGGCCAAGCGCTCTATCCGGTGACGCCCGGCGGCGAGAGGCAGCGCGAGCTTGCCTTCCGTTTCGGCGTCAACCTCGTCATGTATGCGATGACCGGCAATTACAAGTCCGACCAGGTGCATGTCCCGGCGATCCTCGAAAGGCTGGGTCAATGAACGGATTGATCACCTTCGGGCCCTATTCGATCTCGCTCAATCCGCTGCTGCCACTGTGGCTGCTGGTCGCGCTGGCCGGTCTCTATGCCGCGCTCGTCGTTTTTTCCCTGGTCCGCCGGGCTCGCGGCACGGCCTGGCGCCTGGTGGCCGGATTGCTGCTGATGATGGCGCTGCTGGATCCCTCGTTGATCGAGCAGCAGCGGGCCTATCAGAAGGACGTGGCGGTGGTGCTGGTCGATCGCTCGCCCAGCCAGAAGCTCGGCAATCGCAGCGCCGAAACGGACCAGGCATTGGCGGACATGCGCCGGCAGCTCGCGGCCTTCCCCGATCTCGACGTCAAAGTGATCGAAGGCGGCGCCGGTCCCGATACGGCGGAAAAAGGCACCGAATTGATCGGCGCGCTGCAGCGCGGCCTCGCCGATGTGCCTTTGCGGCGCCTGGCAGGCGTCATCACCATCAGCGACGGCGAGATTCACGATCTGCCGCCGCTGGCGCCGGTCAAGGGCACCCAATCGCGCTCGGCGTCGCAGCAAGGCCCCGGCAATCTCGGTTTCGACGCGCCGATCCATCTGGTTCTGACCGGCGACCCCAAGGCCGGCGACCGCCGGCTGATGCTGACCGAGGCGCCGAGCTTCGGCCTGGTGGGCAAGCCGGTGCAGTTGAAGTTCCGCGTCGATGACCTCCCCGGAAGCGGCCATGAATCCAATGGCACCGGAACCGCCATGGTGACCATCCGCCGCGACGGCCAGTCTCTGCCGCCGGTCACCGTACCGGTCGGCACCGAGCAGACCCTGCAATTGCCGATCACCCATGGCGGGCAGAACGTCTTCGAGATCGTCGCCGAGGATGGGCCGCAGGAGATCACCCGCGCCAACAACACCGCCGTGCTCTCCATCAACGGCGTGCGCGATCGCCTGAAGGTGCTGCTGATTTCCGGCGAGCCTTATCCCGGCGAGCGGGTCTGGCGCAACCTGCTGAAATCCGACCCCTCGGTCGATCTCATCCACTTCACCATCCTGCGTCCGCCCAACAAGCAGGATGCGACCCCGATCAACGAGCTGGCGCTGATCTCCTTCCCGATCGACGATCTCTTCGATGTGAAGCTGAAGGACTTCGACCTCATTGTCTTCGACCGCTTCCAGCATCTCGGGATCCTGCCGGACGAATATTTCTATCACATCGTCGATTACGTGAAGAACGGCGGCGCGGTGCTGGAATCCGCGGGGCCGAGCTCGGCCGGGCAATTCAGCCTCTATCGCACGCCCTTGAGCGAAATCTTCTCGGCGTTGCCCACCGGCGAGGTGATTGAGAAGGGCTACCGGCCCGGCCTCACCGATGTCGGCAAGAAGCATCCGGTAACCGCCGATCTCGCCGCCACCGACGCAGATGCGCAGAAATGGGGCCGCTGGTTCCGCCAGATCGCCGCCACCACGCGCGGGGGCAACACGCTGATGCAGGGCGCGGACGGCCTCCCGCTGCTGGTGCTCGACCGCGTCGGCAAGGGCCGCGTCGCCGAACTCTTCTCCGACCAGCTCTGGCTCTGGTCCAAGGGCTTCGAAGGCGGCGGGCCGCAGGCGGAATTGATTCGCCGCACCGCCCATTGGCTGATGCAGGAGCCCGAGCTCGAGGAAGAGGATCTCCGCGCCACGGTGATCGACGGCAAGCTCGAAGTGACCCGCCAAAGCCTGAGCGCGCAGCCGGCCAGCGTCAACGCCACCACGCCGGACGGGCGGGTCGTGAAGCTGCCCTTGACCGATATCGGCCATGGCAAGGCGATGGCCGGCATGCCGGCGCCCGATCAGGGCCTCTACCGTGTCAGCGACGGCTCCAAGGAAGCCTTCGCGGCCTCCGGCGCTCTGAATTCCCTGGAATACCGCGATCCCCGCGTCAGCGCCGCGCCGATGACGCCGCTGATCGAAGCGAGCGGCGGCGGCGTTCAGGCCTATGAGCAGTCAGGCTCGCCCACCTTGCGCCGCGTCTCCGCCAAGTCCGAGCAGTCCGGGCGCGGCTGGTTCGGCCTCCGGCAGAACCAGGATTACGTGGTGACCGGCCTCGACCAATCGCCGCTCATCCCGATCTGGGCTCTGCTGCTGCTTTCGGTTGGCGCGGTGCTGCTGGCCTGGAAGCGTGAGGGGCGATGATCGGATTCGCCGGGCCGGCGGCGTAGCGCCTATGGCTTGGCCAACCCTGCCAGTTCCTGGTCGTAGAGCTTCAGCAGGTCGCCCACACCGCCGCTCTCGCAGCCTTTGCGGGCGACCATGATGCGGACATCGGTCTTGGCGCCTTCGATGGCGAAAAGCCGGGCGCCGGCGCCGATCTCGTAGCCGGTCTTGCGGTCGATATAGGAGGACCAGCGTCGCCAGGTGGCGTCATCGGGTGTGACACCGCGGCACAGCAAGGCGGCGCGGATCGCCATGTGGTAATGGGCGAAGACCAGCTCCATATCGTTGGTCATCGCATAGGCGAGAGCGGGTCGTGAGGGCGCCAAGGCGGAGGCAAGCACCGCCAGGACGGCGAGCGCGGCGAGCATGCGGCAGCGGGTCATGAGTCAATCCGGATCCGGATAAGCAAACGCCGGCCCCGTTGCCGGAACCGGCGCTGCAATCCCGTGGAAAGCCGCGGTTAGCGAATCAGCGGCGCCAGCTCCGAGTCGTAAAGCGACAGATACATCTTCGCATCGTCGCTATCACAGCCCTTCAGCCGGTAGACCTTGTGTGCGTCGGTCTTGGCGTCTTCGATCAGGGTCAGGCGCTCAGCACCGCTGATCTCATGATCGACCTTCGAGTCGATATAGGGGCCCATCTTCGCCCAGGCGGAGGCATCGTGGGTCATGTCCCGGCAGAGTTCCGCGACGCGGACCGATTCCTGATATTTCGACCAGACGCTGGTCATGTCGTCAGCCTGCGCGCCATGGGTCCAGCCGGCAGTCGCGCCGGCCAGGAGCGCGGCTGCGGACAAGGCGGTGAGACTTGATTTCCACATATTTGAAGTCCTCTTTTTTAGAATATTTCCCCAGGGTTACGCCCAATTGGACAATCCTGCCGGCTGATCCCGCCGGATTCGGGGTTGCCAGCCGCTATAAAATCGGATTTTCCCCGGCAAAGCAACTCGCCCGTCGGAAATCCCCCGACCTCTTAAACCACGACCCCGCCGGTTTCTTCTTTGATTCCGGTCGCTTGCAACCGGAGCCAGAAAAGCCGTGCCGGCGGATGCCGTGCGACCTTCACATAAACCAGTTAGCCGGAAATCCGTTCCCTGGCTCGCGCGATCCCGTCGCGGTTATATTATTCCTGAATGCGACACACATGAATTCCGCAGGCGAGGACCGAAGATGCGCCGAAGCACCCGTTTCCGCCAACTAATCGATGCTGACGAGATCCTGACCTTGCCGGGCGTGCAGGACGCGCTCTCCGCCAGGCTGGCCGAACAAGCGGGATTCTCCGCCCTCATCTGCGGTGGCTATGCGGCGACAGCCAGCCTGCTGGGCGCCCCGGACACCGCCCAGCTTTCCATGACCGAGATGGCAGATCTTTATGCCCGGCTTTCCGAGTCGACCGGCCTGCCGATCCTCGCCGATGCCGATACCGGCTATGGCAATGCGGTCAATGTCGCGCGCACGGTCCGGGCCTTCGAGCGCGCGGGCGTGGCGGCGCTCTTCATCGAGGACCAGGTGGCGCCAAAGCGCTGCGGCCATATGGAGGGCAAGCGCGTCATCCCGGTGACGGAGATGGTGGCCAAGGTGAAAGCCGCCCTCGATGCCAGGGACGACGGCGACCTGATGATCATGGCGCGCACCGATGCCCGCGCCACGGAAGGCCTCGAGGCTGCGATCGAACGTGCGCAAATCTACCGCGAGGCCGGAGCCGATCTCATCTTCGTCGAGGCGCCGCTCACCGTCGATGAGATGTCGCGCATCTGTTCCGAGATCCCGGCACCTTGCATGGCCAACAATGTCGAGGGCGGCAAGACGCCGCTCCTTTCCGCGGAAGCTCTCCAGCAGATCGGCTATGCCGCTGTCGCCTTTCCGGTCGCCGCCACCTATGTGATCGCCCATGCACTCGGGCGTTTCTATGCCAATCTGAAGGCGAGCGGCGAGACCTCGTCCATGCAAAGCGAGATGTCGAACTTCGCCGCCTTCAACGAGATCGTCGGTCTGGCCAAGCTCCGGGAAATGGAACGCGGCTGCGACGCCTTCGCCCGCGATCTCCTGGAACGCGTGGCCGCACCGGACGAGATTCCGGAATGAGCGGAAGCGTGGCTATTTTCGGAAGCGTTCGAAAACGGTGACGGGCGGCATATCGGGAATCTCACACGCATCGATCCCGTCATAATCCTCCAAGGCGACGAAGCTGCCCGCGTCATGCCCGTTTCGTGACAAGGGCAAAATCGCAAACTCGTATTCCTTCTCCGAGTCATCCGGCCACACGACGCGATTGCTTCCGACCAGCCCGATGCCGGTCGCATGGATGCGGCGGTAGCATTCGAGCCATTCGATGGAATCGCGGCCCTTATAATCCAGCGTATCCAGGTAGTAGCCGGAAAAATCCAGGCGCGAGAATTCCGCGACCGCCGTTCCGATCAGCCTGAAGTAAACCCGGAACGGTTCGGATTCGACGTCGCCAAGCAGCAGTGAAGACAGAAGGCTGGGAACTTCGACCGGATCGAAACTGGTGCGCAGGCCCGGCTTGCCGTCGCGGTGCAAGCGCTGCCAGTAGTCGAACAGAAGGCGGATTTTCCGACTGCTGGCTTGTTCAATATGTAGAAAATCTCGATAGTTCGGTTCCGGAACGGACAAAGCAGAGACCATTGAAATAACGCTGCTTTTTCGAGCAGGCGGGTTCATCATCCCGCAATATCCTTAATATTCGGTGACTTTGGTCCCATCGCCTCGATCGGGCCCACGGGTCTCGGTCAGGGATGCGCCGCCTGCCACTTCTTCATATCCGCGATCTCCTGCTCCTGCGCCTTGACGACCGCCTCGGCCACGGCACGCATCTGGGGATCCTTGCCATATTGCAGCTCGACTTTGGCCATGTCGATGGCGCCCTGATGATGCGGGATCATCATGGCGACGAAATCCTTATCGGCGTCGCCGGTCATCGGCACGCTGTCCATGTCCATCATCATTTTATGATCCGCGTCCATCAGGGCCTTTTTCACGGCATCGGCATTGTCCTGGGCGAGAACCGCACCCGGCACGGCGACGGCCAGAAGGGCGAGCAGAAGTGTCTTACAGGTCATGGAAGGCTCCCTCCTTGAATGACGATCGACGTGGCATTTGTCGCCACGAAACTATAGCATCCGACCGGCTTTTCCGTTCCAGGAACTCTTGTAATGAACGACGCCCTTCCCGGCGACAGCGCCATCCGACGGCACGGCCTTTACGGCACCAGCCCCGAGAATACCTATGCCGGCGTGCTCTCCTTCATGCGCCGCAGCTATACCAAGAATCTCGACGGCGTCGACCTGGTGGTCAGCGGCGTGCCGCTGGATACCGCGACGACCTTCCGCCCCGGCGCGCGCCTCGGGCCGGCTGGCATGCGCGCGGCCTCGGTGCAGCTTTCCGAGTTGAAGCCCTATCCCTGGGGGCAGGATCCCTTCGAGGATTTCGCCGTCATCGATTACGGCGATTGCTGGCTCGACGCGCACAACCCGATGACCATCCGCGACACCATCACCGACCACGCGCGCACCATCCTCAATTCCGGGGCGCGGATGCTGACTTTGGGCGGCGATCACTACATCACCTATCCGCTGCTGCGCGCCCATGTGGAGCGCTTCGGCAAGCCGCTCTCGCTCATTCATTTCGACGCCCATTGCGACACCTGGGCGGATGACAGCGAGGATTCGCTCAATCACGGCACCATGTTCTACAAGGCGGTCAAGGAAGGCCTGATCGATCCCAAGCATTCGATCCAGATCGGCATCCGCACCTGGAACGACGATTTCATGGGAATCCGCATCCTCGATGCGCAGTGGGTGCACGATCACGGCCCACGCGAAGTCCTGAAGGCGATCCACGAGACCGTGGGCACGCGCCCCGCTTATCTCACCTTCGACATCGATTGCCTCGATCCCGCTTTCGCGCCGGGCACCGGCACGCCGGTCGCCGGCGGCCTGAGCTCGGCCCAGGCCCTGACCGTGATCCGCGGCCTCGGCGAAATCGACATCGTCGGCATGGATGTGGTGGAAGTGGCCCCGCCCTTCGACCAGAGCGAGATCACCGCTTTGGCCGCCGCGCATATCGCCAGCGACATGCTCATCGTCATGCGCAATCGGAAGGCGGCCGGAAAGCTGAAGCGCTGAACCCGGCGGGTCAATCCCCGCAGCGAAGTTACGCCGCCCCTGAAGGCGAAGTCGTACTGAAGACCATGATCTGATTGACGGTCTCGCCGTCCTCGGAAACCGGCAGGAAAAGATTTTCTTCGTTGATGAAGCGGCCGTCCGCCGAAACATAAGGGGTTGGATTGAAAGCGGGCGCCCGGGTTGCCACGACAGTGTCGTAGAATCTCAAAGCTTCTTCCAATGACGAACCGAAGTAACGTTCGACGACTGATTTTCCCGTCGGGTCGCTTCCCCTGACGTCCACATCTCGGGTACCGACCAGTCGATAAATATACTGTCTTTCGTCCGGTACGACCCCGACGATGGTGATGCAGGGTAACAATCTCGGTGGGAGATCGATCGGATCGATGTCGGCCCGGCGGGGCAGTGCATTGCCACGGCACCGGGAACGCCAGTGCGCATACATCAGTTTTGTGTAGTCGCTCGCACGAGAAAGCCATTCCGGATCGTTAACGTCCATTATCGGCGAGGCCTAGCTGTGAGTGTTGGATGTCGCGCATCAGAATAGCCGTTCGGACGCCTACTTAACGCCGGTCTCCACCGGCAACCCCGCGGCTTTCCAGGCCTGGATGCCGCCGGCGAGATGTTCCGAATGCTTCAGGCCGGCCTGCTGGGCGAGATGGATCGCCATGGCGGAGCGCTTGCCGATGCCGCAGTGGAAGATGACCGGCATGTCCGTCGGGATGGCGCTCGGATTGAAGGCGGAGAGCGGCACCAGCTTCGATCCGGCGATCCGTTCGGCGGCGTATTCGGCGGGCTCGCGCACGTCGATCAGCACCGCGCCTTGCTTCACGCGCTCTGCGACTTCTTCGGCACTGAGATTCCGGATTTCGCTCATCCGCTCGCCTCCACGTCGGCATGCGGATGCGTCTTCTCCTTGGCGAGGATCTGCAGGGCCTCGAGCGAATTGGGCCGCAGGCCATGGTCCGGCTTCTGGATGATTGCGTAGATCTGCTTCAGCATTCGCGGATCCCAGAATTTCTCGATGTGCTCCTTAATGCCCTTCACCGCCTGATCGTGCGGATAGGAGTTGAAGAAATCACCGATCTGGTTGGCCATATAGACCAGCTTGTGCCCGGTATCCATGTTTCTCAATCCATTCAGTTTAGGGCTGGATGCGCCGCGCGCCCGCGAACAGCTTCATGCTGTCGGAGCGCGCCAACGCCAGCAAGGTGAGGTCGTAACTCTCCGCGAGCTTGATCGCAAGATGGGTCGGCGCCGAGACGGCGGCCAGCACAGGAATGCCTGCCGAAACGGCTTTCTGCGCCATCTCGAATGAGCAGCGGCTGGTGATGACAGCGAAACCTTGACCCGTATCGATGCTCGCTTTCGTCAGGGCGCCGATCAGCTTGTCGAAGGCGTTGTGGCGGCCGACATCCTCGCGGACCGCGACGATCGTACCGTCGGGCTTGCAGAAGGCGGCCGCATGCAGCGCGTGGGTGATCCGGTTGAGGTTCTGTAGCGCCGGAAGCGCGTCGAGGGCGCGGTGGATCGCGCTCGCCGACACGCGGAGCTCGGAATTGAGCTTGGGCAGGTCCCGGAGCGCCTGGTCGAGGCTTTCGACGCCGCAGAGGCCGCAACCGGTGCGGCCTTGCAAGGCG
>DASYDA010000345.1:0-4083 GCA_036499865.1 Dongiaceae bacterium
CGAGGGCCGGATCATGACGGTCCAGGTCGGTTACAATCAGTCGATCAGGGTCGGAGACGTGCTCGTCACCATCGATGATGCGGATTACCGCGCCAAGGTGGCCGAAGCCGAGGCGCAGGTCCAGGCGGCAACAGCCTCGATCAGCACGATCGACAGCCAGATCACCTGGCAGCAATCGCGGATCGACCAGGCTGCCGCGCAGCAGCAGAGCGCCGCCGCGGAGCTGCAGCGCTCCAAGATCGTCTATGACCGCTACAAGAAGATGGTGGTCGATAAGGTCATCGGTGCTCAGGAACTGGACGAGGCGACGGCGGCCTATCTGAAGGCGCAATCGGCGATTTCCCAGACCGCCGCCGAACTTGCGGCGGAGAAGACCCAGCTCGGCGTCTATCAGGCCTCACGCAAGGAAGCCGAGGCGAAGGTGATGGAGACCGAAGCCAATCAACACCTCGCCGCCATCAATCTGGAACGCACGGTCATCAAGGCGCCGATCGACGGCGTGATCGGCAATCGCGCCGTACGCGTCGGCCAATATGTGAAGGCCGGGTCGCAACTCCTCTCGCTGGTACCGACCGCCGTCCATGTGGTCGCCAATTTCAAGGAGACCCAGCTCGACCGCATGCGGCCCGGGCAGCAGGTCGCGATCTCCGTGGATGCCTTCCCCAGCCAGAAACTGATGGGAACGGTTGAGAGCTTCGCGCCGGCCAGTGGCGCGGAGTTCAGCCTGCTGCCGGAGGAGAACGCCACCGGCAATTTCACCAAGATCGTCCGCCGCGTGCCGGTTCGGATCACGCTGCCGGCGAACAATCCGCTGCAGGGATTGCTGCGGCCGGGTCTTTCGGTCGTGGTCGATGTGGATACGCGGACCGGCCCGAACACGCCGAAACTCGCCAATGGCGGGCTCCTCTTCGGCTCCGCCGTCGCCAGCGAAAATCCCTAGACTCGCCTCGTCATGCTGAACCGCCCCCTCACCACCCGCGACTGGGTCGGGTTCATGATCATGGTGTTCGGGATGTTCATGGCGATCCTGGACATCCAGATCGTCTCCAGCTCGATCGCCGAGATCCAGGCAGGCCTCTCCGCCAGCGCCGATGAGGTGAGCTGGGTCCAGACCTCCTATCTGATCGCCGAAGTGGTGATGATCCCGTTGACCGGCGTGCTCTCGCGCCTGTTCTCCACGCGCCTGTTCTTCGCCACCGCGGCGGCCGGATTCACCATCGCCAGCGCGCTTTGCGCCCTGGCCTGGGACCTCGATTCCATGATCATCTTCCGCGCCATACAGGGCTTCCTGGGCGGCGCCATGATCCCCACCGTCTTCGCCACCTCCTTCCTGGTCTTCCCGCCGGAACGCCGAAACTTTCTCTCGGTGCTGATGGGCCTGGTCGCCACCATGGCACCCACCCTGGGGCCGACGCTCGGCGGCTGGCTGACCCAGACCTTCTCCTGGCATTGGCTGTTTCTCGCCAATCTGCTGCCCGGGATCTTCGTTTCGGTCGGCGTCTGGCTGCTGGTGGATTTCGACAAGGCCGACAAATCGCTCTGGAAAGGCTTCGACTATATCGGCCTGGTGCTGATGGCGGTTTTCCTCGGCGCCATGCAATACGCCATCGAGGAAGGCCCTCGGAATGACTGGCTGCAGGATGAATCGATCCGCAACGCGGCGATCGCCGCCGTGATCGGCGCGGGCCTGTTCTTCTGGCGCGTCTTCACCTATGCGAATCCGATCGTCGAATTGCGCGGCTTCGCCGACCGGAACTTCTCGGTGGGCTGCCTCTACAGCTTCGTCATCGGCATCGGACTCTACGGCTCGACCTACCTCCTGCCCTTCTTCCTGGCCCAGGTGCGCGGCTATAACGCGCTGCAGATCGGACAGATCATGTTCGTCACCGGCTGCTTCCAATTCATGTCGGCGCCGATCGCCGGTCGCGTCGCCGGCAAGGTGGACTTGCGGATCATGCTGGCCTTCGGCCTCACCATGTTCGGCACCGGCGTCTTTTTGCAGACCCGGATGACGGCGGAATGGGGCTTCTGGGAATTCTTCATCCCCCAGGCCGTCCGCGGCTTCTCGCTGATGTTCCTGTTCATCCCGGTCAATGCCGTGGCCCTGGGAACGCTGCCGCCGGCGCGCCTCAAAAACGCCAGCGGGCTCTACAACCTGATGCGAAATCTCGGCGGCGCCGTCGGCCTCGCCTGCATCAACACGCTGATCAGCGACCGCCTGGCGCTGCATTGGGCGCGGCTGGTCGAGGGGCTCACCCCCGGCAATCCGAATCTGCAACGCTTCATGGACGGTGCGCAGGACATGATGTCCGGCGCCATGGGCGAGAGCGGCACATTGGCCAGCATGAAACTGCTGGCGAAGCTGATCTACCAGCAGGCGGAAGTGCTCACCCTCGCCGACACGCAGCTCGCTATGGCGGCGATCTTCTTCTCGGCCTTGGCTCTGATCCCGCTGCTCTCCAAACCGCGCACGGCGCCTCAAACGAAAACCGCCGAAGCGCATTAGCTTCGGCGGTTCTTTTCGTTCAAACCTTAACTTTGCTCAAGCTTCAGCAATCCAGCGTGTTCTGCCGTTCCCATTCGGTGAGATGCTTGGTGAAGCTGTTCCACTCTTCGGTCTTCATCCGGATATAGGAATCGATGAAGCTGTCACCGAACTGCTCGCGGACGACCTTGCTCTTGTCCGTGAGGCGCAACGCGTCCAGCAGGTTGAGCGGCAGCTTCTTCGCGTTCTTCACCGTATGGCCTTCGGTGTACATGTTGATGTCGAGCCGCTTGCCGGGATCGCGATTGTTGGCGATGCCGTCCAGGCCCGCAGAAAGAATGCCAGCTTGCAGCAGATAGGGATTGGTGGCGCCGTCGGCGAGGCGGATCTCGAAGCGGCCGGCATCGGGCACGCGGATCATATGGGTGCGGTTGTTGCCCGCCCAGGTGATGGTGTTCGGCGACCAAGTGGCGCCCGAGGTCGTGCGCGGCGCGTTGATGCGCTTGTAGGAGTTCACCGTGGGATTGAAGAAGGAGCACAGCGCGTCGGCGGTGTGCAGGATGCCGCCCAAGGCCTGATAGGCGATCTTCGACAAACCGAGCTCGCCCTTGGCATCACCGAACAGATTGGTCTTGCCGGTCTTGTCCCAGAACGAGACATGGGCGTGGCAGCCATTGCCGGTCAAGTTGCTGAACGGCTTCGGCATGAAGGTCGCGCGCATGCCGTGCTTCTCGGCGATCGACTTCGCCATGTATTTGAAGAAGACATGGCGATCGGCGGTGAGCAGGCAATCATCATATTCCCAGTTCATCTCGAACTGGCCGTTGGCGTCCTCGTGGTCGTTCTGGTAGGGCTTCCAGCCCAAGGCCAGCATACTGTCGCAGATCTCGGTGATGACATCATAACGGCGCATCAGCGCCTGCTGGTCGTAGCACGGCTTGTCCTGGGTATCGGCGCCGTCGGCGATCGACTTCCCGTCCGGCGTGATCAGGAAATACTCGCATTCGACTCCGCTCTTCATGCGGATGCCTTTTTTGGCCGCTTCCTCGATCTTGCGCTTCAGGATCGCACGGGGGCTGTCGGCGACGACCTTGCCGTCCATCCAGAGATCGCTGGCGAGCCAGCCCACTTCCGGTTTCCAGGGAAGCTGGATCAAGCTCTCCGGATCCGGCTTGGCGAAGAGGTCGGGATGCGCCGGCGTCATGTCGAGCCAGGTCGCGAAGCCGGCGAAGCCCGCCCCGTTCTGCTGCATGTCGGCGATCGCCTGGGCGGGCGCCAGCTTGGCGCGCAAACCGCCGAAGAGATCGACATAGCTGATCAGGAAATATTTGATTTTGCGGTCTTTGGCGATTTTGGCGAGATCGGTTGCCATGATTTCCTCTTTTCTTGTTTCGGCGCCCCGGTCATGCAATCGCCGGGACGGCTCCCTGTCCTGAATTCGAAATCCGCCTATAGCGAGCGGATCAGTAACCTCCGCTGCCGCTGCCCGGAATCCAGTTGGTGCCGGCCAGCGGCACGCGGGCCATGGCGGCGGCCTCTACGGTCAAAGCGACCAGATCGTCCGGTTCGAGATTGTGCAGATGGCTCTTGCCGCAGGC
>DASYDA010000346.1:0-5028 GCA_036499865.1 Dongiaceae bacterium
TTTGGCCCTTCTCGTCGACATAGGTGTAGATGCCGTCCTTGAAGGTACCTTTGGCCTTCAACTCGTCGAACACCGCCTCGCGCTGCGCCGTGCTGATGAAGCCCTGGCCATCCGCGGCGCCGAGCTGGCAGAGCAGCATCAATAGGCCCTTTTTGCGAACCTGCGGGCCGTAATGGATGCCGGCCGGGAAGTAGGCGACCTGGCCGACCTTCAGGGACTTATCCTTGAGATATTCGAACTCGCCTTCCAGCGGCACGCGGATCTGGTCGAAGTCGTGCTTGTGGCGCGGCGTCAACCACTCATCGCGGGCGTAGCCGATGTTGAGCTTGAAATTGTCCGGGGTGCCTTCCTTGCCGCAAAGCAGGATCTTGTTGTCCAGCAAGCCCGCGCGATGGTCCTTCGCATGCGGTCTGATTTCGGCGTTGGCGGCTTCTGCGATTTCCATAATCGATCTCCCAAGGGTGGTTTCAGTCATCTTGCCGACCGAGACGGATCGCAGGATCCACTCGGGCGGCACTCTGAGCGCCGCGGCTATGCGGGCTCGAACTCATGCGACACCTGTCTCAATTCCCTAGAACCCGAGCAGTCCATGCGGCAACTCGACCAGCAGGAACTTGGTGAACAGGGCATAGATGAAGACCGAAAAGCCGATCGCGATGGCGGCATTCACGAGATGCATTTTCGGGTTGAAGTAGATCAGCAGTCCAAAGATGAAGATCGTGGTCGACGACAAGTAGCCCAGCCATTCCAGCGTCGCGTAATAGGCCAGGGTCCAGACGGCGACGAAGCCGATCAGCAGATAGCGACGCTCGGTTCCCGGCGTCTTCTCGCTCGGCGAGCCGCCGATCGTGCGCTTCCTGTATGCGTCGAAAAGCTGCGCCAGAGCGGAACCCAGCATTCCCATCCCGATGAGCGCGGGATAGATCCGGGGACCGATCGGATCCCCGGATGCCACGTCGGGCAGCTGCGCATCGACGTAAAGGTAGCCCAGTGAGCAAAGCGCGACCACGATGGCGAGGATGGAATCGCGCCTTCCCTCCGCGCTCATCGTGAGGCCTTTAGTTTTCATATCCGGCCGCCACCTGCGCTGCCTTCACCTCGTCATAGGTCTGGGCCAGCCAGGGGCCGAGTTGATCAGACCCTTGCAGGTCGGTCACCCAGGATTCGTTCAAGGCTTCCTTCTGGACATCATCCGATTGCAACGCCTTAGCGAGGAGATCCTGCCAGAACGCTACCTGCGCCTTGGTCATTCCCTTCGGGCCGCAGAAGAAATAGGCCTGCTGAGAGAGCAGATCGACGCCCTGCTCGCGCAGGGTCGGTACCGAGGCCATCGGCCCTTTCAGCCGCTCCGGCGCGCCGATGCCGATGGCCCGCATCTTGCCACCCTGGATCAGCGGCATCGCCGTTCCGACCGAGCTGATATAGACATCGACATGCCCACCGGCTACGGCCAGCGCCGCCTTGGAGGCGTTGTCGAAGATGACGATCTTGAGCTTCTTCGGATCGGCGCCCGCCAACTCGGCGAGCTTCACGGCGGAGGCATGCTCGGAACCGCCGCGCGCGACGAAGGTGAAGGAGACCGAACTCACGTCCTGCTTCAACTTGGCGATGATGTCCTTTGGATTCTTGATCGGCGAGTCCGGGTTGACCGCGAAGATCTGATAGGCGCTGAACGCCTTCTCGATCGGCGTCACGTCCTGGTAAGCGCGCGTGTTCTTGCTCGCCTGCACCGCGATCCAGCTCCGGTTGAGGATGGAGATGTAATGTCCGTCGCCGGCATGCGCATTCATATAGGCAACGGCGATCATCTGGCCGGTGCCGGGCTTGTTCACGACGCTGATATTCGCATCGGTCAAGTGCTCGACCTGCGCGGCGCGCTGGACGGCACGGGCGATGCGATCGATTTCGCCGCCGGCGCCGTTTCCAACCACGATTTCGGTATTGCGGGTGGGCTTCCAGCCGGCATCCTGAGCCAGAGCAGATTGTGTATGCGCCGAACCGATAAAGGGAACCAGCGCCAAGAGCGCCAAGCAAACAACTTTCATTCGTAGTCCTCCCGCCTTGTTAAGTTGCTCGAATTCAGCCGCTCTCCCGGCGACCCATCTGCCTCCGCCCCGGAGGCAAACTCGACAGTCATTTGAATTTGGGGCTCGTCCCTTAGGCCGGGAATTTCATGAAAAGCCCGTCTATTCAGCATGATAACCAGCCACCGGCTTATTGGGAATGGCGCATTGTAAGATTATTGTCATCACAAGGCCCGATAACCCACTTCTCGGAATCCAGACTTTTTCAATCGAGTTTTTCACAGGAAATCTTTCGTCCAGCGCGAGAACTGATCGGCGCGGCTCAGCCGCTGGCCCAAGTCCTCCGGCGTGGCTTTTGGCGCTTGCGCCTCAACGGCAGCGCCGCGCTGGGACTTCAGCGCCTCATAAACCGCGGCCACGCCGGCGAAGAATGGTTTGTGGCCGAGCAGAGCGATCTTCACGTTACGGCTGCGAAGGTATTCGGGATCCCGCACTTCCGGCACGATGGCACCGAGCAAGATCGGAATGCGGATGGCGTCCGCGACGGCGTCGAGCTCGGCGCGCTGCTTCACGCCGGACAAAAATATCGCGTCCACGCCGGCCGCGGCATAGGCCTTGGCGCGTGCGATGGTGTCGCTCAATCCAGTCAAAGTGATCGCGCTGGTGCGCCCGATGACGGTCAGCTCCAGATCCTTGCGTGCGGCGAGGGCGGCCCGCATCTTGCCGACGCCTTCTTCCAGGGAAATCACGCCGGCTTTGCCGGCCACGCCATAAGGCAGCGGCAGAGCCGTATCCTCGATCGTCAAGGCGGCGATGCCCGCCGTTTCCAGTTCCTCGACAGTGCGCATGACGTTGAGCGCATTGCCGTAGCCGTGATCCGCATCGACAAGCAGAGGAATGTCGGCGGCGCGGCAGATCCGGCGCGCCTGCTCGGCGAATTCGGTCAGCGACAGAAGCGTGAGGTCGGGATCGCCAAGCACCGTCAGCGACGCAATGGAACCGGCGAACATCGCGACCTCGAAGCCGATTTCCGCCGCCGCCCGCGCTGAAAGTGGATCGTAGACAGAACCGGGATGGACGCATCTGTCACCGCTGAGGACTTCCCGGAATCGCGCACGCCTGCTTTTCATTTTTCTTTCCATCATCATGCTGCCGCTTGCAGATATCGCTTGGATTTGCGCCGGAGCCACAGCGACACCAGAATCGAGGCGGCGGCGAGGGCCAATAGAGACGCCGAAATGGGGCTGGTCACGAAGATGACGGGGCTTCCATCCGACAGCGTCATCGCCTGCCGGAACGACTGCTCGACATTTTCGCCCAGGATAACGCCGAACAGCATCGGCACCTTCGGCACGTTGCATTTCTGGAAGACGAAACCGATGATTCCGAAGCCCCAGGCCATGAAGAGGTCGATCACGTTCGAATTCAGCGAGTAGATACCCGCGGAAGCGATCCCCAGAATCATCACGAGAAGGATGCCCGACGGAACGTAGAGGATCTTCGCCAGGATGCCGACCAAGGGGAGATTGAGGATCAGCAGCATCGCATTGCCGACATACATGCTGGCGATCAAGCCCCAGACGACATCGGGATTGGTCTGAAAGATCAGCGGCCCCGGCGTGATGCCATACATCACGAAGGCGCCCATCAGGATGGCGCTGGCGCCGGTCGCCGGCACGCCGAGCGCCAGCAGATGGATGAGCGCGCCGCAGGTATCGGCATTGGCGGCGGCCTCCGGCCCCGCGACACCTTCGATCGCGCCCTTACCGAATTCCTCGGGCCGCTTGCTGAGCTTTTTCTCGGTGACGTAGGAAAGCATGGTGGCGATGCTGCCGCCCAGCCCGGGGGCCGCGCCGCAAGTGAAGCCGATGAGCCATCCGCGGATCATGGCGGGAAAGGCACGCTTGAAGTCCGCCATGGTGAACCAGATACGTCCGGTTACCTTGACGAGCTGCTTCACATTGCTGGAATGGCTTTCGATCATGGTGCCCGCACCGGCCAGGGCGAACAGGCCGACCACCACCACCACGAAGCCGATCTTGTCGTCGAGTTTCTCGATGCCGAAGGTAAACCGGCTGATGCCCGACTGGAGATCGATGCCGATCGTGGCGATCGCCAGGCCGATGAAGGTCGCCATCAGCCCCTTGGAGATAGAATCGCCGGCCAGAGCGCTGACCGTGCTGAGCGCAAAAAACATCAAAGCAAAGAATTCCGGCGGCCCGAAGCGGAGCGCGAAATTCGCGAGCGGCGTGGCGACGGCGATCAAGGCCGTCACGCCGAGGGTCCCCGCCACGAAGGAACTCATCGCCGCGATCGAGAGCGCGGCGCCGGCGCGTCCCATCCGCGCCAAGGGATAGCCGTCCAACGTCGTCATGACCGCGGCGGCATCGCCAGGTGTGTTCAGGAGGATTGCGGTCACGGCGCCGCCATACATGCATCCGTAATAGATGCCGGTCAGCATCATGAGCGCCGTGGCAGGCTGCATGCCATAGGTGATCGGGATCAGCAGCGCCATGCCGGCCGACGGCCCGATTCCCGGAAGATGACTGATCATCGTCCCGATGAAGACGCCGATGAATGTGTAGAGCAGATTGCCAGGCTGCATGGCGATAGACAGGCCATGCATGAGATCGGCAACTTGGCTCATTCAGTCCTCCCAGTAGACCTATTCGCTTTACGCGTTATCGGCGGGCAGAAGCAATTTCGCTGAAACTAACGTCTCTTCGGAACGGCCTAACTGTCCGGCCATTTCGATGGCCGGTCCGAAACGATCAAGCGATCGTGCTATGCAACCTTGGCCGCGGCCGCCTCATAGGGCAGCGCCACGCCGATCGCCTTGAGCCGACGCTCCAGGCGTTCGCTGAGCGCCGTCAGCTCCATGTGATCCGTGTCGGTGAGACGAACGCCCGGATAGCGGACGTGACCGGTACGAAGCACACCGCGCCGCCGCAGAATTTCCTTGCGGATCGCCAGACCGAAGGCGCCCTGGCTTTCATGCCGAATG
>DASYDA010000347.1:0-21111 GCA_036499865.1 Dongiaceae bacterium
GGGCGTTGCGACCGCGACACCCACAAGCTTCTCGCCGGCCTTGGAGACCGCGGCCTGGACGGCGGGAATAAGCGATGCGGTCACCATGGAGCCGCCGGATACGGGGCCTGCCGGGAATCGCGTGTCGCCGAGGACGACCTCGATCCGATCGACAGGAACGCCGGTCGCATCGCTGGCGACCTGCGCGAAGACGGTGTAGGTGCCGGTCCCGATGTCCTGCGTGCCGCAGCTCACCCGCAGGCCGCCATCGGCCAGAAACTCGACGCCGGCGCTGCAATCGAAGCGGGCGGCCAGCCACGAAGCGCCGGCAACACCCCATCCGACCATGAGGCCATCCCGTTTCATCGCGCCGATCGCGGGATCGCGATCCTGCCAGCCAAACCGTCTGGCGCCCTCCGTCAGGCATTCCTTCAGGTGGCGCGAGGAGAATGGGATGTTCAGGCCTTCATCCATGCTGGGTTCGTTGCGTAGTCGAAACTCGACCGGGTCCATCTTCAGCGCGATGGCCAGTTCATCCATGCCGGATTCCAGCGCGAACAGGCCGGGCACCGCGCCGGGGCCGCGCATCGAGGTCGGCGTTCCCACATTGCGGCGGGCCAGCGCCGAAGTGACGCGGAGATTCGGGGTGCTGTAGAGGAAGGGCGTCGCCTCCCCGCAATTCTCTTTGTAGTCATCGAGAATCGATGTCTGGCTGACGTAATCATGCTGCAGGGAGGTCAGCTTGCCATCGGAGGTCGCCGAGAGACGGATCCGTTGCGAAGTGCGCGGGCGGTGGCCGCAGGAGGAGAACATCATCTTGCGGCTGACGACTAGTTTCACCGGGCGTCCCAGGTTGCGCGCCGAAGCCGCCGCGAGTAGCGAATGAGTCCACGGCCACAGCTTGCCGCCGAAGCCGGAGCCGAGGAATCGCATGATGATGCGAACATTCTCGCCGGGAATGCCCAGCATCTGGCTGAGCACCTGGCGGTGATTCTCGACCGCTTGCGTCGTCTCATAAAGCGTGACGGAGGAACCGTCCCACACGGCCACGGTGGCATGCGCCTCGATCGGGTTGTGAACCTCATCGGGCGTGACGTAGACATGGTCGATGGCGACCGGGCCTGCTGCGAAGACCTTGTCGACATCGCCGCGAACGCTGTCGGTCGTGGGTTTGTCCGCCGCTTCCAGGTTCGAATCGGTCTTGGGCGAGGCCGCGTTGTAGGAGACGCGGACCATGCCGGCCGCGGCCTCGGCCTGCTCCAGCGTGTCAGCGACGACGACGGCCACGTATTGGCCGTAATAACGGACGGTGTCGTCTTCGAGCGGTGGCCGTTTCTCATCGACAACGGCGGAGAAGTCGGAATTGGGCGCGATCCGATAGAAGCGGCCGATATTCCCGTGGGTATAGATGGCGTGCACGCCGGGCTTCTTGGCGGCGGCCGTGGTGTCGATGCCGGCAATGGTGCCGTTTGCGACGGTGGCCGTCACGGGAACGGCATAGAGCAATCCGGGAAAATGAAAATCCGCGGTATACATCGCCGTACCGCTGACCTTCAGGGGGCCGTCGACGCGCGGAAGGGCTTTTCCAACCGGTGATTCGGTGAGCGGTGCTGAATCTGCCATGGGGCACTCCTTCAGGCGTTTTTCGCAATGGTCTTGAGCGCATAGACGAGGCAGCGCTGACCAAGCTCGATCTTGAAGCCATTCTCGCTTTGCGGGCGTGCTTCCTTGAATGCTTTCGCAGCAGCGCTCCGGAAGGCGGTCTCGTCCGGCGCAGCACCCGTCAGCGCCTGTTCAACGGATGGCATGCGCCAGGGTTTGGTGGCGATGCCGCCCATGGCGACGCGAAGATAGGAGATCTTGCCCTCACGGATGGCCATCACGACGGCGGAAGAGGCCAGGGCGAATTCGTAGGAAGCACGATCGCGAAGCTTCAAATAGCTGCTGCGCGCCCCGGCAACCGGTGGCGGCAAGGTCACATGTGTGACGAGATCGCCGGGCTCGAGGACAGTCTCCCGGGAAGGCGTCGATCCGGGGGCGAGATGGAAGTCACCGAACGGCACTTTGCGTGCGCCGCTGGGTCCTTCGATGAGGATTGCCGCTTCGAGCGCCGCCATGGCCACATTCATGTCCGATGGGTTGGTTGCGATGCAGTTCTCGCTGGTGCCGAGGATAGCGAGCATACGGTTTGCCCCGCCGATGGCGCTGCAGCCTGAGCCGGGTTCCCGCTTGTTGCAGGGCATGGCGGTATCGCGGAAATACATGCATCGCGTCCGCTGAAGCAGATTGCCGCCGGTCGTCGCCTTGTTGCGGAGCTGGGCGGAAGCGCCCGACAGCAGGGCCTGCGACAGGACCGGATAGTTCTCGACGATGTGCGGATGATGCGCGAGATCGGAATTGCGGACCATGGCGCCGATTTTGACGCTGCCATCTGGCGCGGTTTCCACGCGATCGAGGGGCAGGTGGTTGATATCGACCACCTGCTGCGGCCGTTCGACATCGAGTTTCATGAGATCGATCAGCGTGGTGCCGCCGGCGATGAAGCGCACCGTCGCGCCTTGCTGGGCCGTTTCTGACTTTGCCGCGGCGGATATCGCGGTGTTGACGCTGTTCACGCGGGAATATTGAAAGGCTTCCATGGATCTCTCCTCAGGCCCGCTTGCGGACGGATTGGATCGCCTCAAGGATGTTGGCATAGGCGCCGCAGCGACAGATATTGCCGCTCATCGCCTCCTTCACATCGGCGTCGCCGAGACCGCATGGTTCTTTGAGAAGGGCGGTCGCCGACATGATCTGCCCGGACGTGCAATAGCCGCATTGATAGCCGTCGCTGGCGAGGAAGGCCGCTTGCATGGGATGCAGGTTGCCGGGCTGCCCCAGGCCCTCGATCGTGGTGATCTCGTCTCCCTGATGCATCACCGCGAAGGACAGGCAGGAATTCACCCGTCGGCCATTCACATGGACCGTGCAAGCGCCGCACTGGCCGTGGTCGCAACCTTTTTTGGTCCCGGTCAGACGAATATGCTCGCGCAGGCAGTCGAGAAGCGTGGTGCGGGAATCGATGGAGAGGCTGTACGACCGGCCGTTGACGCTCAATTTGACCGGAATGTCCTCGGTCGAATCGGCTGACTGAGGCTTCGAACCGGTTTCAGCGGCGGCCTCGGTAGCGGGTGCGGTCACCGCCATTCCCGCGGTGCCGAGTTGCAGGAGAAAGCCTCTGCGGGAAGATGAAAGAATCGCGTCATCTTGGCTGGCTTTGTCGTCAGACATGAATCACCTCGAATGACCTGCAGGGAGTGACTTGGAGAAGGAATCACGATCGCCCCGAATCCTCCAGCTTCACGGTTTTTGCCTTAGCTGGCGGCGCTTCCCTCGACAGTAAATGTTTCGGCGCCATCGTGTTTCAGCGTGGCCACTCGTCGCAGTCGGTGTCGAGAATTCGGGAGGGCACCGGATTCAACGCGGGTTTTGCCGAAAAGTTCGGCCCTTTCGCGACCTTTTTATGCTCGGACCACCGAACAAATCCGCGGTCATGAAAGTGGGGCGCCGTACCCGATATTCGGAGATTTCAGAATCGTTGCCGATGGTGGGAGGCGGGCGGTCAGCCAGCTTCAGGCCGCTGCTTCCGTCCCTTCCAGCGGAGGCTGGTATACCAAATTTTAACGGCTCGCCGTGCATGTCTAGGCACATAGCCCGGAGGATTCCCATGCTCAACCGTGTGTCCGTCAACGCCATCCTGAAATCGGTCGTTATGGCCTTGGCCACCGTCGTCATGCTGATGCTGGCGCTGGATGCTTGGCAATCCTGGCGTGAAGTCGAGGCTGCGGGCCGCATGGCCAAGGTCGCCAACGCTTCGGCCTTTGCGTTTCTCGCCATGCACAACCTGCGCACCGATCGCTCCACGACCACGCGATCGCTCGACGCCGATGCGGTGATCAGCGGCAAGGTCATGCAGCAGATGGACAAAGATCGGAAGGCCGAAGTGCCGGCGTTGAAATCGACATTGGAGCTTCTGCCGGCGATCGACTTTCCGAACAAGGAGACGGTGCTGCCGAACCTCACCGCGCTCACGGACAGCCTATTGAGATTGCAGGATGAATCGCGGGATGCGGTGCAGAAACCGAAAGCCGAGCGCCGGGCCGACCTTTCCGGCGACTATATGAAGACGGCCACCGATCTCATCACCGCGCTGGATGACGTCTCGCAGCGATTGACCGCGTCGGTCAAGCACGACGACGCCTTCATCGATCAGATGCTGGCGATGCGCCAGCTCGCCTGGATGGTGCGCAACACCGGCGGCGATGCTTCGCTGAGCGTTTCCAATGCCCTGACCGCCGGGAAAGCGACCCAGGATACGGTGGCCAAGTATCGTGGCTTCGTTGCGGCTTCGCAGACCGCCTGGGGCGCCTTGGAAGCGCAGGCTTTCGGTTCGAACCTGCCGAGCAGCCTGACCGATGCGATGGCCGCCGCGAAGCAGGTCTATTTCGATGCGGATTACACCAAGACCCGCGACGACCTGATGGCTGCGGCGGTTTCGGGACAGAAGCCGCCGATGGATGTCGTGGCCTGGACCGACTTCACGGTCGACCGCCTCAGCGCCCTCCTGAAGGTCGCCGATGGTGCGCTCGATGCGGCGAAGGAATATAGCGCCGAGGCGAAGAGCACCGCCGAGTTCCATCTCGTCATCCAGCTCGTGCTGTTCCTCAGCGCGCTCGCTTTGTCGGCCGGAGCGGCTATTCTGATCGGCCGCCGGGTGGTTCGGCCTCTGCACACCATCCGCGACGCCATGCTGAAGGTTGCCGCCGGCGATCTGACCGCGGAAGCGGCCTTTCCGGGTCGTGCCGATGAGATCGGTGCATTGGCGGGCGCCCTTGGCGTCTTCAAGCAGAACGCCTTGGATAAGGTCGGCATTGAACAGGAACAGCAGATCCGGCACGAGCAGGCGGCGGCGCGCCAGCAGGCGATCGAGGACAATATCCGCAGCTTCGAAGGTGAAGTGAAATCCGCGCTCGATGCCCTGGGCGAAGCGTCTCGGCAGATGCTGGAAACCTCCGACGGCATGTCGCGAGCGGCGGAACGAAGCAACCGGCAGGTCAAGGTCGTTGCGGGCGCTTCCGGCGAGGCATCCGCCAATGTGGAGACCGTGGCTTCGGCCTCCGAACAACTGAGCGCCTCGATCCGCGAGATCGGCCAAAAGGTCTCCAGCGCCGCCGACATCGCCAGCCGCGCAGTCAAGGAAACCCGCGAGACCGATCGCACGGTGCAGAGTCTGGCGGATATCGCCAGCAAGATCGGCGAGGTGATTGGCCTCATCAACGATATTGCGGGCCAGACCAATCTGCTGGCCTTGAACGCCACCATTGAAGCCGCGCGAGCCGGCGAAGCCGGCAAAGGTTTCGCGGTGGTCGCCAGCGAGGTAAAGTCGCTCGCCAACCAGACGGCGAAGGCGACCGAGGATATCTCGGCGCAGATCGCCGCGGTCCAGGGCGTGACGCGCGACGCCGTCGAGGCGATCAAGCGCATCGGCGGGACCATTGCGGAAGTCAATACGATCGCCGCTTCCATTGCTGCGGCGGTGGAGCAGCAGGGCGCTGCGACCCAGGAGATCACCCGCAACACGCAGCAGGCGGCGTCGCGCACGCGGGACGTCTCCGAGAACATCGCCGGCGTCACCAACGAGGCGGACGCCACCGGCGCCGCCGCCGAAGGCGTCCGGACCGCGGCCGAGGATCTCGGCCGACAGGCCGAACGTTTACGCGGCCAGGTGGATACCTTTCTGTCGCAGATCAGAGCGGCCTAGACGATCGCCTTTCAGCTCGACAGCAGCAGGATCGAGACCTTCGATTGTTCGATCACGTCGCCGGTGACATTGCCGAAGAATAGGGCATCACCCGGTCGCCGGTTGACGCCCATGACGACGAGATCGAATTTTCCGCGCTTGAGCTCGCGCAGGATCGCTTCCTGCGGGGTCATGTCGGTGCGGATCGCGGTGTACGCTTTCGTGTCGTAGCGTTCCGCCCAGGTCACCAGCTCCTTCAAGACCGCCTGCTCATGCTGATGCAGAACCGCCATGCCGCGACGGCGGCCTTTGCGCTCGCCCGAGGCCACGTAGAGGAAGGTGATGGGGACATCCTGGGCGCGGGCGAGGGCGACCGCCACTTCCGCGGCGCGACGGGAGACATTGTTGCCGCTCACCGGGACCAGTAGCCGGAAGGAGCTCGACGGATTCTCCAGATGCACGCCACGCCCCAGCACGACGCCGAGCGGTCCGTCGAAGCCGGCGGCGATCCGGGCGAGGTCTTCGTGCAACGCTCCGTTGGGGCCTAAAGTTTCCTGGATGCCCAGCATCAACAGGTCATAGCCCTTGCTGGCTTCCCTGGCTATGGCATCCTCGGCGGAGCCCGGCTTGGCTTCCGTTTTCACCACGGGGACATGCGGTTTCGAGGACTTCGCCGCTGGCTTCTCGTCGCCGTTCTTAATGGCCTTCTGCTCTTCAGCCTCGCTCGTGCCGTTCTTTTCCGCCCGCTTCTCGGCAGCGGCTTGGTCCGCGCGTGCCTGTTCGTCTTCGGCTTCGGCATCGCGCGCGATTTCAGCGCCGGCCTTGAGATCGGCCTCTGGACTGTCTTCCTTCGGCTCCTTCTTTTTGGACTCATCGTCCGTATCCCGAACCCGGAGCAGCGTCGTCGGTGTTCCGCGCCGGCCGGCGAGGAGGCCGGTCAAGCGAGCGGCGAGCTTGCCGTTGGCGCTGTCATCCACCGCCAGCAGAAGGCGTTCGACATTCGGCATGAAGCCTTTCGCTTCGAATTCCTCGCGTTCGATCCGCTCCTTCTCCTCCTTGCGCATCGGCAGGCGTCCCAGCGACCAGCGCAGCATCGGCGGCATGGCCAAGGTCGTCAGCACCGCCATGGTGACGACCATGGTGAAGAGGTTCTGGCTGAGCACGCCCATGGAAAGACCGATCGTCGCCACGATCACTTCGGTGGAGCCGCGCGCATTCATGCCGCTGGCGATGGCCAGTGATTCGCGACCGGTAAGGCCTCCCATAAATCCACCGGCAAAGGCGCCGGAGAACTTGCCCAATGTGGCGATCGCGATGAGGCCGATGGTTAGCAGCAGGAGCTGCGGGTCCTTGAGGATGGTGAGATCCGCGGTCAATCCCGCCAGTCCGAAAAAGACCGGCATGAAAAGCGCCGTGATGAGGCCGCGGAGCTGCTCGTCGATCTGGCGTGTAAGGATAGGCGATTCGCCGATCAGGATGCCCGCCACGAAGGCCCCCAGCACGTCGTGGACGCCGATCGCCTGGGTGATCAGCGCCATGCCGAAGGTGATCGCCAGGATCAGCGAGATCACCGGCAGCTCGCTCCGCATGTTGTCGTTGGTCCAGCGGATCATCCAGAAGACGATGCGGCGGCCGATGGTGAAACTCAGCACGAGGAAAAGCGCCGTACCGACCACCGATTTGGCCAGGGCGAGCGGATTGAAATCTCCATGCTCGATCAGGCTCAAGGTGATCGCGATGATGATCCAGCCGATCGTGTCGTCGATCACGGCCGAGGCGACGATCACCTGGCCGAGATTGCGGCGCAGGAAGTTCATCTCGCGCACCACCATGGCGACGATCTTCACCGAGGAGATCGAAAGGCAGGTGCCGAGCAGGAGCGCGCCGGCGAAACGTTCCTGCGGATTCGGCAATAGGGAATCCGGAAGATATTGGCCCAGGGCGAAGCCGCAGATGAAGGGCAGGCAAATGCCTGCAATGGACACGCAGATCGAAGCCCGCCCGGTGCGCCGTGCCAGGCCAAGATCGGTTTCCATGCCGGCCAGCAGAAGCAGCATCAGCACGCCGATATTGGCGACCGCATCCAGCATGGCCTTCTGGGCCTCGCCGCCACCGAAGATCGCATGCTGCGCTTCCGGCCATACCAGACCGAATAGCGACGGCCCCAGCATGACGCCGGCCAGCAACTGCCCCATCACGGAAGGCTGACCGATCCGCTGCATCAGCTCGCCCAGCAGCCGTCCGCTGATCACCAGAATCAGGATGTCGATGAGGAGGATGGATTCCGACGGCTTGTCGGCCTTGTCGGCGGCCCAGGCCGCTCCGGTCGCCAGGACCAGGACTGCGACGCAGAGGGCCGATTGCAGGGTGAAACGCTGTAACATCCCGATCACTGGCCTCGGGAGGGCCGAGATACTATAACCGCGCCGCATGAGGTCCCCGATACCGTCCTTGACCGCAAAAGGACCAATGGAACGGAGAAGGCAAGGTTCCACAGTCCCGCAGCGGAGTTCCTTGGGGGACTTCGGACCAATGCATTAAAAGTAATAGGAGATCACCGTGACCGAACCGCTCACCATCGACCCGAAGACTTCGGCATTGCTGGTCATGGATTACCAGATCGCCATCGTGGAAGGTTTCGCCGACGATAAGGACGCGTTGCTGCAGCGGATGGCGGGGCTCATCGACGTCGCCCGCACCGCCGGCATGATGGTTCTTTATGTGGTGGTGGGTTTCCGCGAAGGTTATCCGGAGGTCAGCCCGAAGAATATGTCGTTCAGCGCGGTCAAGGCCGCGGGGAGATTGGCGGCGGGCAGCCCGGATGGCGGCATCCATCCTGCCGTGGCGCCGAAAGCCGGCGAGGTGGTCGTCACCAAGCACCGGGTCGGCGCCTTTCTCGGCACCGATCTCGACATGGTCCTGCGGGCGAACGGCATCGAGACCATGGTGCTTGCGGGGATCGCCACCAGCGGGGTCGTGCTATCGACGCTCCGCCATGCCGCCGATGCCGATTATCGGCTCGTGGTCGTGCGGGATTGCTGCTCCGACCGCGACGCTGAAGTGCATCGCGTGCTGCTGGACAAGGTGTTCCCGCGGCAAAGCATGGTGGTGACGGCGGAAGATTTACGCAACGCGCTCTGAACTCAAAGCTTGCAGGCTTTCGCGCCGCCATCGCGCGGAAATCCCGGGATCCGGTTGAAGAGCCATGTCAGCGGATCGTCGGTCCAGGCATGGGAGACGTAGTCGTTATGTGATGCTCGGTCGCCGGTATCGAGGAAGACCACATCGCCGGCATGGAGGCAATGTGGGGGATCGGAGGTGAAGTCGCCCCCCTGCTTCAGCAGCATGTCTTGCAGCGCACCATTGCCATCGGCGCTCGAGGTCGAAAAGGCACTGAAGAAAAACGCCGAGGACTGGTGGTCCGAAAGCCAATCCGCGAAATCATCGGCATTGTCGTAGAGGGCGTCCAGCAGGACGACACCGCGCAGACGCGCGCCGATACCGCCCACCTGCAGGGACCAGGCGGCGGGCAGATAGCCGCCGCTATAGGCGACCAGGATCACCGGCAGCTTGGCGAAAGTGCTGCGGCTGGAGCGATCGCCCTGGAGCTTCGCCAGCCGCTCGGCGGCTTCGCGGAGAAAGCGCGCGAAGGCGCCGGGCTGCCAGAATGTGCCGGCGCTGGAATCCAGCGCATCGCGGGCGAATTGCGGTGCCACCAGCACCGCGTTCAATCCGGATTCCGCCAATTGCCGCGGTACCTGCTGGCGATCCACCACGTCGCGGCCGAGCAAAGCGAGATTGCCGTGGAAGTAGACGATGATCGCCGCCGGTTTCCGGATGTCGAAGCCCTCGGGGATATAGAGCAGGCTGCGGCGGTCGCTATAGGTCTCGCTCTCCCAATAGACGCCGCCGCGCGGCGAAGTGTGGCCGCGCCGCGAACCGTCCCGGGCGTCGAGAAAGGGCGCATCGTCGCCATCGCCCTCGTTTGGAATGGCGCCGTGATAGGGGAAGGGTGAGTTGTCGAAGGCGACCAAGCCGATCTTGCCGTCCGGCACCTGATCGGGATCGAGAAGATCGCCGTCTGAATCCGATCCGCTGTCGTTGGAGCTTGCCATCTGCACCATGCCCGATCCCGAACCGCCATCCGCCCGGGCAACGCCGGTCGCCAGCGCGCTCGCCATCATCAATGCGAAGACTGCGAACAGCCGATGGCGCGGCATGGCCGGCGGCGCTCCCCTCATGCTCCGGCCGTCAGGTTGCCGGCCCCGCGGATTTCGACTTGAGGGATTTTGGCAGGAGTACCGCGAAAAAGGAAGGAAGCGCGAGGAGATAGGCCAAGCCGCTGATCTCCAGCACCGCCGCCAACCCGAATGTGGTGGCGATGATCGGCACCAGGGCCGCGCCGATCACCGAGAAGCAGCCGTTGATGCCCCAGGCCCAGATATACATGTGGTCCTTGCCCAGCCGCCCCAGCGAGGTCATCGCGGTCGGCATGGGAAAGCCCATCAGGAAGGTCGGCGGCGCGATCAGCAGGAAGCAGAACAACAGCCGTGCTGCATAAGGATAGCTGCCAATGGCTTCCAGCGCCGGGTCGATCAGGCTGCCATAGCCGATCAGCAAGATGCCGATCGCCAAGAAGACGAGCGGCATGGCGCGGCGCGCGCGATCGAGGATCCGCTCCGAGCAGAGACTTCCCAGGCCGGAGAAGACCAGCATACCGGTGATGAGCACCGCAGCGGAGACCGTGGCATTGCCCAGAGCCTCGACGAATTTCGCGATCAGGCCGACCTCGACCATGATGTAGCCGAGACCGAGACAGGCGAAATAGACGATGGTGCCGAACTTCCCCGGATTGTGGGAGAAGATCGAGCGCCAGCCGAACGCCACCGGGAAAAGGATCAGCACCAGCGAGGTGGCGCAAGCGACCCCCAGGGTCGCCCAGAGCAGCAGATAGCCCCAATCGTCCTGGAACAGTTCCAGACGGTCGGTGATGCGCGGCAGGTCGGAAACCTTCTCATAGGCCGCGAAATAGGGCCGGTCATTGGTGAGCGGATGGGTGTCGAAGACATAGCGCGCCGCGATCGCATCCCAGCCGCCGGCGATCAGCGTATGCCAGGCGATGCGGTCCATCTGGATCGAGGGCAGGACTTGCGGCGCGGCATTGTCGTCGGAAGAACTGTCGGACGTTGAATCGTCCGGTGTCAAGGTTGGGTCGGATGTGTCGTCGGTCCCTGTGGCGTCGGCTGCGGCATTGGCCGTGCCGGTGGATTTCGCGGGCGTTTCGCCGAAGATCTGGTCGTGATAGGCGCTGATGATGCCGTCGGTCTGGCTTGGGTCGAAATCCATGCCGGGATAGTAGACCTCGTCGAAAGAGAGGCCCTTGCTGGTCTGATGCAACTTGGCGATCTCATCCGGCGAGAACCCGTCGCGCTTATAAAGAACCGTCGTGGTCGAGAGATAGGTCGAGACCGCGTAAAAGGAATTCGCCAAGCCTTGCGGGTCGATCCCACGCGCCGCATCGACCATGGTCGCATAGAGCCGCAGCACCGATTTCGGTGGATCTTCCTTGTTCCACAGCGTCACCGAGAGGATGCCGCCGGGTTGCAGGGCGCGCATATAGGTCTGCATCGCCTCTTCGGTGTAGCCGTATTTTTCGACGATGGCGAAACCGCCGGGATTGGAGAGGCCGGCGGAATCCGCGAGGCTGAGATCGATCACGTCGTATTGCTTGCCGCTCCGGGCAAGATAGAGGCGGCCGTCATAGGCGATGGTGTGAACCCTGGGATCATGCAACAGGTCGCCGGTGAAATCGCGGAGCTCCTTGTGGTTGAGGAAGGCATCCAGGATCGCTGGATTGGCTTCCGCAACGGTGACTGACTTCGACCCGCTCCACAGCGCCACGCTGGTCGAGATGCCGCCGGCGAACTGCACCACGAAGGTGTTGGGGTTTTGCTTCAGGACGTAAGGATAGTCCATGGGCAGGTAGCGGAAATAAGCCGTCTGCGCCTCGGGCAGGTTGCGCAGCACACCGGTTGGCCCCTCGCCGTCCACATACATGCCCCAATAGGCATTGGCCGGCACTTCCGGAAGATTGAACGCGGCATTGTCCGAAAGGCCCGGGGCGAAATGCAGATAGGAGCTTGAATAGAGTTCCAATTCGCCGAAGGGCGAGATGTCGTGATAGACGCGGCGGGCGTCCGGAAACTTCCGGGCATAGGCGACGCCTTTGTAATCCGAAGTGCTGAGCTTGGTGATGCCGAGCCAATCCGGCACCAGGTAGTGGCCGCCGATGGAAAGCAGCCCTGCGGCGCCGAGCAGAATCAAGGTGCGGCGGCTCCCGGCGAACCATAAGGCGCCGCCGGCCAGCCAGAGGATGAGCGGCGCGACGATCAGGTTTTCCGGCGGAAACAGATACATGGCGCCGAGCATCGAAAGCCCGCAGAGGCCGGAACCCACAAGATCGGCGAAATAGACGCGGTTGAACGCGGTGCGGGCCTGCAGCAGCACCGTGCCGATGAACAGGGCTCCCGCCAGGAAAGGCACGAAATAAAGCAGGAAATTCGCCAGCAGCAGCCATTTCTGCAGCGGATCGGAGATCAGGAAGATCGCGTTGAAGGGGAATTGCTGTGCGGTCAGGTTGGCGGCCACCGCCAGTGGCCCGAACAGCAGCAAGGCGATGCTGGTGATCGCTTGCCAATGGCGCTCGAACCAAGCCTTGCCGGCGCACATGACGGCGCTGGTGAGGCCGAAGCCGAGCAAGGCCAGGCTGACCACCAGCGAGCCGAAATGCACCCAGTTGCCGACCGCATAGATTCGCATGATGCAGATCTGCAACGCGATCACCGAGCCGGCGATCAGGCCGATCGCAAGATAGACCGAGAGCCCGATCGGCCGGCCGGATAGAAAGGTTCTCTGCACGCGGCTTGGCGTCTTATTGGCCGCCGTTATGGGTGCCCTTGATCACATCGCCCGCGAGAGCGGTGAAGGGCACGAAGGGCACGATCCGGCCGTTGTAGATGTCGGAACGCGCGACAGTGATGGAACCGTCGGTGGCCTGCTGCTTGATCACCTTCAGCACATGCTGGGCGCCCGGCGGGCCGACGGGGATCACCATGATGCCGTTCGGCTTGAGTTGCTTCAGCAGCGGCGGCGGCACATGGTCGATGCCGCAGGTGACGATGATCTTGTCGAAGGGTGCCGCTTCTTCCCAGCCGTAATAGCCGTCGGCGTTCTTGCTGGTGATGGCTTTGTATTCGGTATAGCCCTGCGCGATCAGCTCGTCATAGGTGGCACGGGTGCGCTCGGCCAGCGGCTTGATGATCTCGATGGTCCAGACCTTGTCGGTCAGGTTGGAGAGATAGGCGGACTGGTAGCCCGAGCCGGTGCCGACTTCGAGGATCTTCTCGCCCATCTGTACGTCGATGGCGCTGGTCATGCGGCCGACCAGATGCGGGCCGGAAATGGTGACGCCGTAGCCGATGTCGAGGAAGGCATTGTCATAGGTGCGGGGCAGGTTCGGCTTGCGCACGAACTTTTCCCGCGGCGTCATCAGGAAGGCGCGCTTGTTGCGGACGTCCCGCACGTCCTTGTTGGCGACCAGCACCAGGAAGCGTTTCCAGCGTTCGCTGAGGTAAATCGGATCCTCGCCGCGGTTCTTTTCCATCCAGGCGAGGAAATTCGCGCCGGTATCCATCGGCGGCACGGCATCCCAGTTATAGGGCGCCGGCACATTGGCCAAGGCCGCACGGGCACCCGCGGACATAGCCAGCATTGCGGCCGATCCGGCCAGAAACTCTCGACGCTTCAACATGCTCTCCTCTGACCCGCGGTCAATCGATGGCGGCGGGGCAACAAAATGCGAATCCGGCGACGGATTGTCCACCCCGATTATGTAACAAATCTTGTCAAAAGGCTGACGCTGTTACACGCCCCGGTGGTTCACAAAATTCGGGCGGCTCACAATTTTTTGCGTTAGCGCAGATTTCCGGTATGGCCCAGCGAATACCGGCCCGGCTGGGGCCATACGGTGAGGCCGTGCGGCTCCTTGCCGACCGCGATCGAGTCGACGGCGCCGGTCGTCGTGTTGAACCGGTAGACCACGTTGTCGAACCGCCCGGAAAGCCAGAGATATTTGCCGTCCGGGCTAACATTGCCCATGTCGGGGCTGCCGCCGCCGGGGATCGGCCAATTGGCCACCACCTTCTGGGTGGCGAAATCGATCACCGAGACGCTGCCCGCGCCGTGTTTCCGGCCCTCGACCCGATGTGAGCCGCGGTTGGCGACATAGAGCTTGGTGCCGTCCCGGGAGGGATAGAGTCCGTGGGCGCCCCGGCCGGTCGGGATGAAGCCCACCGTGGTGAAACTGTCGCCGTCGATCAGGTAAACGCCGTCGGCCAGCATGTCCGCGACATAGAAGAGCTTGCCGTCGGGCGAAATACGCACGTCCTGGGGCATGCCGTCGGCGCTGCAGATCGGGAAACTGGTGGGCTGGAAGCTTGCGGTCCGGATGTTGGATGAGGAGGGTTTGCCGGTCCTCAGGTTCACGGTCGCGGTTTTCGTGGGAGCAGCGGTATCGGCCTTGGTTTGGTCGCTGCCAGCACCTTTGCCGAGCTTCAGATAGCTGATCACCTGATGGTGGATCATATCGACCTTGGCCAGGCCGCCCGCATATTCGCAGGTAAACAGCGCATAGGTGCCGTCGATCGAGAAATCCGCATGGTTGATGCCGGCGCAGCCCGGGGTCGGCAGGGAATATTGCAGTGCCATGGTATGCGGATCGCGGAAATCCAGCCGCTCGCTCTCCTCGGCGACCACGATGGCGGATTGGCCATCGGGGGTGAAATACATGTTGTAGGGGTCATCGACCGGGATCGACCGGCCGGGTTTCGCCGTCCGGGGGTTGATCGGGGTCACGCTGCCATTGGCCTTGCTTTCCGCGTTATTGACCACCCAGAGGGTCTGCAGATCGTAGGAGGGGACGACATGCTGCGGGTTGAGGCCGACCCGAAATCTGCCGACCACCTTCATCAATTCCGGGTCGATCACATAGACATCGCCGGAAATGCGGTTGGGCACATAGACCCTGTAGAGCTCCCCGGCGGTGGCGGGGCTCATGTTCTGGGAGGCGATGCCGCTGTAAAGATTGTCGGGATCGAGCACCGGCGGCATGCCCGGCACCGTCTGGATTGCCTGGCCATGATTTCGCGTCGTCGGGCCATCGGCGATCGCTCCGCCCAGCCACTGGCAAGAAGCCACAACAGTCGCCAGACCCAGTCCGGCCAACAGGCGATGCAACAAGCGAGATCGTTTCATTCCAAGCCCGGGAGGGGGACGCCATTAACCGCGTAACTCATGGGCAGGTACCACAGGGGTGCGCGCGCGACAATGCATTTTAACGCCGCGCGCCGGTTTGGCAGGCGGCCGTCAGGCTCCTGAATTGTAACAAGAAATCGGGGCGGAAGCTTTTGACATGCTTCCCGCCCCGATCCGCCTTCCGTCAGGAAAACGACAGCTCTGGATCCTGCTCAATAGATCCTGGGCTTAGTAAATGCTGGTCCGCAATTCCGAGGCGGAGTCCAGCTTGCCGTGAAGCCGGTCCGCATCTGCCGTCGCCAGATTGCGCAGGGTGAGATCGCCATCCTGCGTCGCCTCGGACTGATAGAGCGCCAAGGCGCCCTGGTGATCGGCGATCACCTGGTCGAGGTAGTAACGATCGATCTGCCAGCCGGTGGAATCGTTCAATCGATTGATGGCATCGGCGCCCCGGGTGTTCGGCGTCCAGGCCAGGGTGACGCCACGGCTCAATGCCGCTTGATCCAACTCACCCGCCATCTGTCGATGATCCTCGATCATCCCCTGGGCGAAGCTGCGGACGGCCGGCGATTGGGCACGCTGGAAGGCGATGCGCGACAAGGCGATTTCCGTCGCGTTGAACTCGGACGCCCGACTCATGAAGTCGGTGTTCGAGACCACGACATAGCTGGTCGGCACCTGGTTGGCGGGGACCACGACGGCCGTGGTCGTGGTGGGAGCCGGAACCAGGACCGTCGAGGCCACTGGAACCGTCGTGGTGACTGTGGTGGCGGGCACGACGACCGTGCTCGTCGTCATGGGCGTGGTGTCGACGGTGCTAACCACGGTGCTGTTGCCCACGCCACTATTACTCCGGGTGGTATACGAACTGCTGGAGTTGCTCGCGACCGGATGATTGCCGGGATAGGTGGTGTCGCCGCTATAGACCTTCTCGCCGTCGCGGCCATGCGTGAGGTTTTGTTCCGCGGTACATCCGGCCACGGCGACCGCAATGACGCCAAGCGCCACCGACGCCAGCAATGCGTTTTTGAACTCATGCTTCATGCCATACCTCCGGCGGCAAACGCGCCGCTTCAGATGCGGCCCATCGCCAGCAGCACGATGACCACAATGAGGATCAATCCTAACCCGCCGCTCGGATAATAGCCCCAGCCACGGCTATACGGCCATGAGGGGATGGCGCCCAGCAGCAGGATGATGAGAACGATGAGCAGAATGGTGCCAAGCATGACGCCTCCACGGGTCCAGTGATCGCGGGTGTTTAACAAGCGGTGTTGAGAAGACTGTCGAACCAACCAAGGGCGGTGGGGCCGGTTCCCTCCGGTGTGGAATTCGGAGGAGCGGATAGCGGCCCGGATTCTCCGAAGCCAGTGGACGAGCGCTTTGGACTGCCGCATCATCCGGCAGGGAACGTGGAAGCGCAGGAGCCTGGCCTTGAGCGTCGCCAATTTGTCTGCATTAACGGGTGTGCCGAACCTCCATGAGGATCCGGCGCAGTCCTATACGCTGCCGGCCCTGCAATATTTCGATCCGGCCAACTATGCGGTGGAGCAAGAGAAGGTCTTCGCGCGCTCCTGGATCTATGCGGCCCATCTCGGTGCCTTGCGCGAGCCCGGCTGCTACGTCACCTGCCGGATCGCCGATGAGAACATCATCGTCATTCGCGGCAAGGATGGCGTCCTGCGCGGTTTCTACAATGTCTGCCAGCACCGGGCGCATGAATTGCTGACGGGCAGCGGGCAGGCAAAGTTCATCACCTGCCCCTATCACGCCTGGACCTATCATGCGGATGGGCGTTTGCGCACGGCGCGCGGCAGCGAAGAACTGCCGCATTTCGACAAGGACGAATTCTGCCTGAAGCCGGTCAGGGTCGAGACCATGGCGAACTTCGTCTTCGTCAATCTCGATCCGCAGGCGCAACCTTTGAAGACTCTCAGCGGCGCGCTGGAAGACGAGATCCGCGGCTATTGTCCGGAGATCGACAATCTCGTCCTCGCCCGCCGGGTGACTTATGACGTCGGCGGCAATTGGAAGAACTCGGTCGACAATTTCCTGGAATGCTACCATTGCCACGTGGCGCATTCCGATTTCTGCGACCTCGTTGACATGTCGACCTATCGTTCGATCTGCCACGACATCTATTCCAGCCATTGCGGCCGATCCGGCCGCACAGCCAATCGCGCTTATCAATACAGCGGCGATGAGCAGGCCCAGCAGTTCGGTTCCTGGTGGCTGTGGCCGAATCTCTCAATTGAAGTCTTCCCGGGTGCCCCCAACGTCAACATCTTTCATCACGTGCCGATGGGACCGGAAAAGACCCAGCATGTCTTCGAATTCTACATGCAATCGGAAACCCCGAGCGCCGAGCAGGAAGCCGCCATCCGCTACATCGACGAGGTGCTGCAGGCGGAGGATATCCCGCTGGTGGAAAGCGTGCAGCGCGGCCTGCACAGCCGGGGCTACGATCAGGGCCGCTTCATCGTCGATGCCGGCCGCACCGATATGAGCGAGCACGCGGTGCATCATTTCCACACGCTGGTCGCGCAAGCCATGGCGAGGTGAAGGATGACGGAACATCACCCCCACAAACATTCGCATGAAGAAGGCCATTCGCACGAAGAAGGCTCGCCGCTTTCCGATATCGCACTTCGGGTGAAGGCGCTGGAATCGGTTCTGGTCGAGAAGGGACATGTCGATCCTGCGGCGATCGACGCCATCGCGGAGACCTATGAGAAGAAGATAGGGCCGCGCAATGGCGCCCGCGTCGTCGCCCGCGCCTGGAGCGATCCCGCCTATCTCGCGAGATTGCGCGAAGATGCGACCGCGGCCATTGCCGAGCTCGGTTTCATCGGCCGGCAGGGCGAGCATATGCTGGTGGTCGAGAATACGCCGGCCCGTGGTGGCAAACCCGGGCGGCACAATCTGGTCGTCTGCACGCTCTGCTCTTGCTATCCCTGGCCGGTGCTGGGATTGCCGCCGGTCTGGTACAAGGCGGCGCCCTATCGCTCCAAGGCGGTGATCGATCCCAGGGGTACACTTGCCGATTTCGGCCTGAAGCTGCCGAAGGAGACCGAGATCCGGGTCTGGGATTCCACCGCCGAGCTTCGCTATCTCGTGCTGCCGATGCGTCCTGAAGGGACCGGGGGCTGGAGCGAGGATCGCCTCTCCGATCTCGTCACGCGGGATTCGATGATCGGCACCGGCCTGCCGATGCAGCCGGGGCGGCAGCCATGAACGGCGCGCAGGATCTTGGCGGCATGATGGGCTTCGGCTCGGTCCGGCCCGAGCCGAACGAGCCGGTCTTTCATGCCGAATGGGAGAAGCGGGCTCTGGGGATGACCCTTTGCTGCGGCGCCCTTGGCGAATGGAACCTCGACATCGGCCGTCATGCGCGGGAAAGCCTGCACCCGGCCGATTATCTTTCTTCGAGCTACTACGAGATCTGGGCCAAGGGCCTGCAGAAGCTGCTCGTGGCGCGTGGGCTGATCCAGCCCGATGAAGCCGAAGCGGGGCGCTCTTTGCACCCGCCGCATCAGACAGCCCGCCCGAGGTTGCCGGCCGCCGCTGTTCCGGCCGCTCTCGCGCGCGGTGGTCCCTGCGATCGACCGGTCGAATCCGCGGCTCGCTTCAAGGCCGGCGACCGCGTGCACAGCCTGAACATCAATCCCACCGGCCATACACGCCTGCCGCGCTATGCCCGCGACAAGATCGGCGTCGTCGAACGGGTGCGGGGTGGTTTCGTGTTTCCCGACAGCAATGCGCATGGTCGGGGCGAGAATCCGCAATGGGTTTATTCGGTGGTCTTCACCGGGAGAGAGCTCTGGGGCGCCGATGCCGATCCCAGCCTCACCGTCGCCCTCGATTGCTGGGAGCCTTACCTTGAACACGCCTGACCTTGCCGCATTGCCGGGCATTCCGCTGGGCGGTGAAGGTCCGGTCTTCCGCGAGCCCTGGGAGGCGCAGGCTTTCGCGATGGCGGTCGCCCTCCATGCGCGCGGCGCCTTCACCTGGAGCGAATGGGCGACAGCCCTGGCGGCTGAAATAAAGGCGGCGCAGGCGGCGGGCGACCCGGATACCGGCGAGAGCTATTATCACCACTGGCTCGCCACTCTGGAGAAACTCGTCGCCGCCAAGGCATTGACCAATCGTCTGGAACTCGAAACGCGCCGGGCGCAATGGGATCGCGCCGCACGCGCGACGCCGCATGGCCAGCCGATCGAACTCGCCAATGACCCCTTGGCGTCCCACCGCTGACGGCATCTACGGAACAATCCCGGACCTCCAGGGTTATAAGGCGACTATTCCCGCCCCTATGCCCCTCTGAGAGGTTGCATGCTGAAAGGAAGCATGGCCCGGCTTTGGACCATCGCCGCGCTCGGCTTGGCTGCGGCGACTCTGATGGGCTGCACGACCGACCGGGAGAGCGATCCGTCACGCACCGCGACCGAGGAACTGCTGATCTCGACAGCGGCCGATCGTGCGGCGGATGCGCTGAAGGTGGATATGGGAAAGGACAAGAAGGTCTTCATCGATGCCGGCAATGTCGATGGCACCGATACCAAATACGCCATCAGCGCCATCCGCGGCAGTCTGCTGAAGCAGGGCGCGCATCTCGTCGACGACAAGAAGAACGCCGAGACGATCGTCGAGATCCGGGTCGGCGCTCTCTCCATCGACAAGCATGAAACGCTGATCGGCATTCCCAGTTTCAACGTGCCGATCCCGCTCGCCGGGCCTTTCGCTTTCCCGGAAATTGCCCTCTACAAATCCGAGCAGCAGAAGGGTATCGCGAAGTTCGGCGCCTTCAGCTATGACGCGAAGCAGGGTGGTGTGATCGACGATCCGGCACCCGTCTATGGGCTTTCGCATCTGGAGCGCCAAGTGGTGATGGTGCTGGTCACCTGGACCAAGGACGACGTGCATCCCAAAGACGACGGCAAGTTCTGATCGCCCAGCGGGTCACCCGCCGATCATTCGGGCGCCATTTTTCGCTATCTGTCTCGCCGTTCAGGAACTACTGTCAAGCCTTCTGAAACCGGGGCGCGTGGTATATCCGCATGGACGGCACAGTGGCATCTTCCATGCCGTGGCAGGTCAACCGCGCTATTCTCATAGCGACTCTGGCACTGGGTGGTGGAGCGCTGGTCGGGTTGGTGGTGCTGGCGGTCGCCTTGCAGGACACCCAGCGCTTGACTGCGAGCCTGGTCTTCGGCGCCTGCCTGATGCTGTGTTCCGCTTGCTCGTTTTCCTACAACCTGCTGGAAACCAGATGGCGGCCTTGGCTGCGCAAGCTGGACCACAGCGCGATCTTCCTGCTGATTGCCGGCACCTATACGCCATTCGTCATCACCGGCGTGCGCGGTCCCTTCGGGTTCGGGCTGCTGGAGTGGGTGTGGGGTCTTGCCGTGATGGGCATAACGCTCAAGCTGTTCTTGCCCGGGCGACATGAAAAGCTGTTTGTCTGCCTTTACCTGGCGCTTGGCTGGTTGTTCGTCTCAGCGCTCGGCCCTTTCATCGCCATCAACACATTCCCGGCTCTCGTTTTGCTGGCGATCGGCGGCGCGGCTTATACCATTGGCACGCTGTTTTATGTCCGCGATATCGGCCCGTGGACCGATGCCGTCTGGCATGCCTGCGTCTTCATCGGTTCGCTCAGCCATTTTCTCGCGGTTGTCGCGTTGCGGCTGGCATCCCCCATCGCGTAACTCAGGCGAGTTTCCGACATGAAAACCATTCTCTGCTACGGCGATTCCAACACCTTCGGCACGGCGCCCATGCATCATCTCGACGATGCCCGCCGCTACGGTCCCGGCGAGCGCTGGGCAGGCGTCGTGCGTCTCGCCCTCGGCGCTGAATGGTGGCTGGTGGAGGAGGGGCTTCCCGGCCGTACGACGGTGCTTGACGATCCCATCGAGGGCGCCAATAGAAACGGCATCACGCATCTTTCCGCCTGCCTCGAAAGCCATTGGCCGCTCGACGTGGTGGTGATCATGCTCGGAACCAATGATCTCAAGGCACGCTTCGGCATGCCGCCACAGGAT
>DASYDA010000348.1:0-7948 GCA_036499865.1 Dongiaceae bacterium
TTTCCAGAAGGACCGCAAAAACCACATCATCACCGTGGTGACCGAGCATAAATGCGTGCTCGATTCCTGCCGGCATCTGGAGCTCGAAGGCTTCAAGGTCACCTATCTGCCGGTGCGGCAGGATGGGTTGATCGACCTCGAACAGCTGAAGGCGGCGATCACCGACAAGACCGCCATCGTCTCGGTGATGGCGGTGAACAACGAGATCGGCGTCATCCAGCCTTTGGCCGAGATCGGTGCCATCTGTCGCGAGCGCGGTGTCGTCTTCCATACCGATGCGGCGCAGGCGGCGGGCAAGATACCGCTCGACGTCAATGCGATGAAGATCGACCTGATGTCGATCTCCGGCCACAAGATCTACGGCCCGAAGGGTATCGGCGCGCTTTATGTCCGTCGCAAGCCGCGAGTGCGGATGGAGGCGATGATCCATGGCGGCGGCCAGGAGCGCGGTTTCCGCTCCGGCACCCTGCCGACGCCGCTTTGCGTCGGCCTCGGCGAAGCCTGCGCCATCGCCCAGCGCGAGATGAGTGCGGAAGCCGAGCGCCTCAAGGTGCTGCGCGACCGGCTCTTCAATGGCTTGAAGGAACGCCTTCCGGACATCTATCTGAACGGCGATCTCGATCAACGCATCCCCGGCAACCTCAACGTCTCATTCGCTTATGTCGAAGGCGAGGGGCTGATGATGGGGATCAAGGAACTGGCGGTGTCTTCGGGTTCGGCCTGCACCTCGGCTTCGCTCGAACCGTCCTACGTATTGCGGGCGTTGGGCGTCGAGGAAGAGTTGGCGCATACGTCGCTGCGCCTCGGCCTCGGCCGGTTCAGCACCGAGCAGGAAGTGGATTTCGCGGTCGAACATATCGTCGAGGCCGTGAAACGGCTGCGCGAGATGAGCCCGCTCTGGGAAATGGCCCAGGAAGGCATCGATATCAAGTCGATCGGATGGGCGGAGCACTGAGGCTTCGCGCGATCGCCAACGAATGAAGAGGGAGTACCAAAATGGCCTATAGCGAAAAGTTGCTCGATCACTACGACAACCCGCGCAATATCGGCTCGTTCGACAAGAACGATGGCGGCGTGGGCACCGGTCTGGTCGGCGCTCCGGCTTGCGGTGACGTGATGAAGCTGCAGATCAAGGTCGGCGCCGACGGCAAGATCGCCGACGCCAAGTTCAAGACCTTCGGCTGCGGTTCCGCGATCGCGTCCAGTTCTTTGGCCACGGAATGGGTCAAGGGCAAGACCCTGGATGAAGCGGAGAAGATCAAGAACACCGAGATCGCGCAGTATCTCTCGCTGCCTCCGGTGAAGATCCATTGCTCGGTTCTGGCCGAGGACGCCATCAAGGCGGCGATCAAGGACTTCCGCGACAAGCAGAAGCCCGCCGGAGACAAGGCTGCGGAATGAACAACGAAGCGATTGCAGCGCCGACGCCCGACGAGGCTGCGGCCAGCGCCGCGGCTGCGGCGAAGCCTGCGCGGCGTGCGCCACGACCTCGGCCGTCGGCGATCATCTTGACCGCCTCCGCGGTCGAGCGCGTGAAGTCGCTGCTGGACAAGCGCGGCAAGCCTTCGGCCGGCATTCGCATCGGCGTCCGGACCAAGGGCTGTTCCGGCCTTTCCTATACGCTGGAATATGCGGATGCGAAGGGACCGGCCGATGAGGTGGTCGAACAGGACGGCGTGACGGTCCTGATCGATCCCAAGGCGACCATGTTCATTCTCGGCACCGAGATGGATTATGTAGAAGAGAAGCTGCAAACCGGCTTTGTCTTCCGCAATCCAAACGAAAAAGGTCGTTGCGGCTGCGGCGAGTCCTTTCACGTCTGAGCCGGATACGGATCCAACCATGTCGAAGAGCGAAAACGAGCGGTCCGACACATCGCCCGAATTGGGCCCCGTGTCGGCATGCTGGTCCTGTCAGGGGCCGGTCGCGGCTCGCGCGATCTTTTGCCATGCCTGCGGGTCGGTGCAGCCTCCAGGCGACACCGATCATTTCACGCGGCTCGGCATGCCGCGCACCTTCGATCTCGATCTCGACAAGCTGGAAAAGCAGTATCTCGGCTTCCAGCGGGTTCTGCATCCCGACCGTTTCGTGGCGAAGCCGGCCAAGCAGCGCATGATCGCCGAATCCCAGGCGGTCGCGATGAACGAGGCCTTCGAGACGCTGCAGGATCCGCTGCGCCGCGCCGCCTATCTCCTCAAGCTGCACGGTCGCGCCGCTTCCGTTTCCCAGGATCAGACCGTCAACGATCCGGAATTGTTGATGGAGGCCATGGAAGCCCGTGAGACGCTCGCCGAAGCGGAAAGCATCGATGTGATCGAGGAATTGCAAGTCGCGGCGGGCGCCAAGGCGATCGACCTGATCGCGCAATTGTCTCGCGCCTTCGCCGAAGAGGACTATGAGCGCGCCGACAAGCTCACGACGCGTTTCAAATACCTGCGCAAATATCTCGAAGAGACCCGTACGCGCCGTTCCGCGCTGGAGGACTTCGCGTGACGACGCTGCTGCAAATCCACGAGCCCGGCGAGACGCCGGCGCCGCATGAAGCCGAAGGCGGAATCGCCATCGGTATCGATCTCGGCACCACCAATTCGGTCGCAGCCATCGCGAAAGAAGGGAAGCCGGAAGTCCTTCGCGACGAGCATGGCGATGCTTTGGTGCCCTCGGTTGTCGCCTATGGCAACGGCGAACCCGTGGTCGGCCGTGCGGCAGCCGAACAATTGGCGCACCATCCCGAGCTTGTCGTCAGCTCGATCAAGCGGCTGATGGGCCGCGGGGTTGCGGATCTGAAGACCCTTTCCGGGACGCTGCCCTACGAAGTGCATGGCGATCAGCAAGTCGGCATGGTGCGGCTGAAGGTCGGCGGCCGCGTGCTCAGCCCCGTCGAGGTTTCCGCCGACATTCTGCGTGCGATCAAGGCGCGGGCCGAGGAGACCCTCGGCCAGCCGGTCGATCGCGCCGTGGTGACCGTGCCGGCTTATTTCGATGACGCCGCGCGGGCGGCCACAAAGGATGCGGCCAAGCTCGCCGGCCTCGAGGTGTTGCGCCTGGTGAGCGAGCCGACCGCGGCAGCCCTGGCTTACGGCCTCGACCACGGGGCCGAAGGACTTTATGCCGTTTACGACCTCGGCGGCGGCACGTTCGATATCTCGCTGCTGCGCCTGCAACAGGGCGTGTTCCAGGTCCTCGCGACCGGCGGCGATGCCGCTCTGGGCGGCGACGACTTCGACCATATCTTGGCCGAATGGGCGCTGGGCCAGGCGGGGCTTTCCGCACCGTCCTTGGCCGAGGCGAAGGGCCTATTGGCGGCGACCCGCCGCGCCAAGGAAGCCTTGACGGCCGATGACCATGCTGAAATCTCCGCCGAGCTCGGCGGCAAGAGGATCCGTCAGGCAATCGATCGCGGCGACTTCGAAAAGCTGATCGAGCCGATGCTGGCACGCACATTGAGGGCTTGCCGGCAAGTCCTTGAAGATGCAGCAATCACGGCGCCCGAAGTGAAGGGCGTGGTGCTGGTCGGGGGCTCCACGCGGGTGCCGCTGGTGCGCCGCATGGTGGCGAAGTTCTTCGGCCGCGAACCGCTTTCGGACATCAATCCCGACGAAGTCGTGGCGGCCGGCGCCGCTTTGCAGGCGGAAGCGCTGACCCATGGCGGCGATACGCTGCTCCTGGATGTCATTCCGCTTTCCCTCGGCATCGAGACCGTGGGCGGCATCGTGGAGAAGGTGATCGACCGCAACACCGCAATCCCGGTTGCCAAGGCGCAGGAATTCACCACCTACCAGGACGGCCAGAACGGCATGATGATCCATGTCGTCCAGGGCGAACGCGAGACGGTGGATACCTGCCGCTCGCTGGGACGCTTCGAGCTCAAGGGCATCCCGCCGATGGCGGCGGGCGCCGCGCGGATCCGCATCACCTTTGCCGTCGATGCCGACGGCCTGCTGACGGTAAGCGCCCAGGAGAAGACGACCGGCGTCAAGGCGGAGATCGCGGTCAAGCCGAGCTATGGAATCGGCGATGACGAGATGGCGGACATGCTCCGCGACAGCCTCACCCATGCCCGAGAAGACATGGAACGGCGATTGCTGATCGAATCCCGGGTCGAGGCCGAGCGCATGCTGCTGGCGCTGGAAGCGGCGCTGCGATCCGACAGCGACCTGGTTCCCGGCGAGGAGCGCCGGGCCATCGACGGGTTGATCCGGAAGGCCCGACAGGCCATGGCAGGCGAGGACCGGGACCGGATCGGCGCCGCAGTGGAGGTGCTGGAAAAGGCCAGTCACCCCTTTGCCCAGCGCCGGATGGATAGGGCGATGGAGCAGGCCTTGAAAGGCCATAGCCTTGACGAGGTCGAGCGGAGTATGGCAACTGACCGCTCCGACCGGCCGCAGGGCTAGCCTCGGGCTCGGCCTTTATCCTGATATCTTTTATTTTCAGTCGCTTAGGAGAGTTCGTCCATGCCGAAAATGACCTTCATCAAGCCGGGTGGCGAACGGGTTGAGGTGGAGGCGCCGATTGGTCTTTCGGTGTTGGAGATCGCGCATCGCAACAATATCGACCTCGAAGGTGCCTGCGAAGGCTCGCTGGCCTGCTCGACCTGCCACGTGATCATCGACCCCGAATGGTATGATGTGCTGGAGTCCGCCACGGAGGATGAAGAGGACATGCTCGATCTCGCTTTCGGCTTGACCCACACCTCCCGGCTCGGTTGCCAGATCAAGATGACCGAGGAACTGGACGGGCTTACCGTCAGTCTGCCGACTGCGACCCGCAACATGATGGTCGAGAAGTAAGCCCGCCCATCATGCCGAAAAAGCTCCGCTGGACGGACGTCCAAGACATCGCGATCGAACTGGAGGAGGCGCATCCGGATACGGATGTCGTCAATCTCCGTTTCACCGATCTCTGGAAATGGGTCCGCGAACTTCCGAATTTCGACGACGACCCCCAGAAATCCAACGAGAAGATCCTCGAAGCCATTCAGGCGGCCTGGCTCGAGGAGCGGGATTGAAAAGCAAGACCCTCATCAAGCTGATCGCCCGGCCCTGGGTCGACCCGATCTGCCTCTGGGGGTTGAAGCGGATGTTTCCGGCTTCGCGCGCCTGGGCGGCGGCCAATATCTCCGAGGGCGATGCAGACCGGTTTGCGAACCTGCTCGGTTTCGAACGGGTGCCCGTGGGCGTGACCGGCAGGCTGCGCAAGACACTGGAGTTGCGGCGAAATTCCGATGCGGCGTTCCAGCGCTGGGAAGAGGCGATTTTCAGCGCCAAGGGCGACGTGGCCGCGGCTGAAGACAGCCGGCGCGGCGCGGCGCAGGCCTGGGGCACGCATAAGCTGGCTTACCTTGTGCTCGCGAAACGTCGCGGCGTGCCGGCCGCTCGGCTTAACGTGCCGACGCCGGCGGAAGCGATGGAGGAATTCGGTTCCGCGATGGCCAATCCGGATGCGCTCTTCAAGCTGCCGGCCGCATTGCCGGAGGTGGAGCGCAGCCGACCTGTGGAGCTGGGCTCGGTGGTCGAATATTGGCTGCGATTCCGCAGCCCGGGCGGCGATACCGCCTATGCCCATGTCTATGAGCCGAAGCAGGTGCCGGCCGGTGGAATGCCCACGCTCATCTTCGGGCATGGTCTCGCCATCGAAACCGAGATGATGAAGGGCGACCTCCGCGGCTATGCTTCGCTCGCGGAGAGCGGCATCCGTCTCATCCTCCCCGATGCGCCCGGCCACAATCGCCGTGTTGCCGCGGATCTCTATGGCGGCGAGAGCTTCATTCTGGCGCCGCCGGTTTCCGGCTTGCGCCATCTGACCGTGGCGACCAAGGAATTCGGCATACTGGCGACTTGGGCGCGGGCCAACGGCTCCAAGCGCGTGGCCTTCAGCGGCATGAGCCTCGGCGCCTTGACCTCCCAGGTCGCGGCCACCCGGATGGGCACTTGGCCGGTTGAGGCGCGGCCCGATGCCCTGATGCTGCTCACCACCACCGACCGGGTCAGCACGCTCGCTTTCGATTCCTCGATCGCGGTCATTGCCGGCCTCGACGTGGCGGCGCGGGCCAAAGGCTGGCGCACAGCGAGCTTCGCGCCGCTCGCCGGCCTGGTGGATGCCAGCCCGGTGCCGCCCCTGGATCCTGAGCGGATTGTGATGCTGATCGGCGAACGCGATAACGTGACGCCGGTCGCGGGCGGGAAGCGGCTCGCCGATGGCTGGAAAGTCCCGGCGAAGAACCTGTTCAGCCGCGACCAAGGGCACTTTTCCGCGGCTTTCGGCCTGGGTGTCGATGCTTCGCCATTCCGCCGCATCCAGGAGATCCTGGCCGCCTGATCCGGCTCGGTTGTTTCGCCTTCCGCGTGGTAAACTGAAACCATGACTGCGACTTTGAACTCTTCGCCCTTGAATTCATTGGGCTTTGCCAAGCGTCCCGCCGACACCCGCGTTGTCGTGGCGATGTCGGGCGGCGTCGACAGTTCGGTCGTGGCGGCGATGCTGAAGGATGAAGGCTACGACGTCGTCGGCGTCACCCTACAGCTCTACGACCAGGGTCTGGCGCTGCAGAAGAAGGGCGCCTGCTGCGCCGGCCAGGACATCTATGACGCGCGCCAAGTGGCCGACCGGATCGGCATTCCGCATTACGTGCTCGATTACGAGAACCGGTTTTCCGATGCGGTGATGCAGGATTTCGCGGATTCCTATCTTGCCGGCGAGACGCCGATCCCCTGCGTGCGCTGCAATCAGAAGGTCAAGTTCCGCGATCTCCTGGACCAGGCGCGCTCGCTGGATGCCGATTGCCTCGCGACCGGCCATTACGTGCGTCGCCTGATGAGCGCCGCCGGGCCGGAATTGCATGCCGCCGTCGATCCGACACGTGACCAGAGCTATTTCCTTTTTGCCACCACCAAGGCGCAGCTCGATTTCCTACGCTTTCCCCTGGGCGGGTTGCCGAAGACCGAGACCCGTGACCTCGCGCGACGCTACGATCTGCCGGTCGCCGCCAAGCCGGACAGCCAGGACATCTGCTTCGTGCCGAACGGCAACTATGCCAGCGTGGTCGAGCGGCTGCGGCCGGGCGCCGCCGAGCCAGGCGAAATCCGCCATGTGGACGGCCGGGTGCTCGGGACCCATGGCGGCGTGATCCATTTCACCGTCGGCCAGCGCAAGGGCATCGGCGTAAACGATCAGGCCGTGAGCAATGATCCGCTTTACGTGGTGCGGCTGGAGCCGGCCTTGCGGCGGGTGATTGTCGGCCCGAAGGCGGCGCTCGCTTGCGCGCGCATCCGTCTGCGCGAGGTCAACTGGCTTGCCGATGCTTCGGGCGATCTCGCCGTCACCGTGAAGATCCGCTCCATGAGTATGCCGACGGCGGCGTGCATCACATTGGGCGGCGATGGCGGCGCCGAGGTGGTTTTCGATGCGCCACAATTCGGCGTGTCACCGGGGCAGGCCTGCGTGGTCTATCAGGGCAGCCGGGTTCTCGGCGGCGGTTGGATCTGCCGCGCCGCCGCGGAGCGATCAAGTGTCGATCAACCAGGGGAAACGGCCGCTTCCGCGGCCTAATGTATTAAAACGGGGGAAGCGATGGATCTCGGGGAGCTCACGGATGAACTGCGCAAGCAGGCCGGCCGCAATGTGAAGCTCGGCTACAAGGTGAAGTTCAATCTCGACGAAGGCGTGATCTTCTGGGACGGGACCGAGGCCGCGCCGGAAATCGGCAATGAGGACAAGGGCGAGGCGGACACCACGATCAAAATCACCGCCGAAAACCTCGAGAAGCTGATGAAGGGCGCGCTCGACCCGACGCTGGCCTACATGACGGGCAAGCTGAAGGTCGAAGGCAAGATGGGCGTCGCGCTGAAACTGACCTCGATGTTCGCCGACTGAGACTCAATCGGACGCGGCGGCGAGGATCGGGCCGGTATTGGCGGTCTGTACCAGGATCGCCGTCCGCAAGCCGTTT
>DASYDA010000349.1:0-5549 GCA_036499865.1 Dongiaceae bacterium
TAAACTCCGAGCCAACAAATTCAGGGCAAGCAGGGTAGCAGGCGCCATGGACTGGTTTCCCTATTTTCTCCAGCAGCTCATCAACGGACTGACGCTGGGCTCGATTTATGGGTTGATCGCCATCGGTTACACGATGGTCTACGGTATCATCGGCATGGTCAATTTCGCCCATGGCGACGTCTATATGATCGGCGCTTTCCAGGCGATGATCATGCTGCTCATCTGCGGCGTCATGGGAATCACCTGGGTGCCGGCGATCCTGCTGCTCATGCTGGTGGTCTCCGTGGTGCTCACTTCGGCCTATGGCTGGACGGTGGAGCGGGTTGCCTATCGGCCGCTGCGCGGCTCCAACCGGCTGGCACCGCTGATCTCGGCCATCGGCATGTCGATCCTGTTGGAAAACTACGTGCAGTTGCTGCAGGGACCACGGCCGAAACCGGTCGAGCCGTTGATTCGAGGCGGTATCGCGCTGACCAACGGTGAAAACGGCGCCTTCGTCGTGCAGGTTGGCTATCTCCAGATTATCATCGTGATCCTGACCGTGGTGCTGATGGCCTGCTTTGCCTGGCTGATCACCAATACGTCGCTCGGCCGGCAGCAGCGGGCCTGCGAGCAGGACATGAAAATGGCCTCGCTGCTCGGCGTGAATGTCGACCGCACCATCTCGACGACTTTCGTGATCGGCGCCGCTTTGGCGGCCGTGGCCGGCATGATGGTGACGCTCTATTGGGGCGTGAACGATTTCTACATGGGCTTCGTCGCCGGCATCAAAGCCTTCACGGCAGCGGTACTGGGCGGCATCGGGTCGCTGCCCGGCGCCATGTTGGGCGGCATCCTGATCGGCCTCATCGAGGCCATGTGGTCGGCCTATTTCACCCAGGAATATCGCGACGTCGCCGCTTTCGGCATTCTCGTGATGGTTCTGATCTTCCGGCCGACCGGCCTGCTGGGCCGGCCCGAGATCGAGAAGGTCTGAGCCATGGCGGATACCACGGCAAACCAGCGGGTTCCGGGAAGGGCCCAGGAAACCAAGGCTCGGGCGCCATCCCCGATCGCGGCCGCACTGAAGGAAGCCGGCGTCACTCTCGTTCTGATATTCCTGCTTTCGGTCTTCCTGGTCGGCGTGCAGACCCAGGCCGTGCAAGGTCAGAATCTCGGCTATGTCCTGCGCATCAGCGATGTGATTTGGGCCTGTATCCTGGTGCCGGCGGGGCGCTTCCTGATCGGGCTCGACCGCGCGGGGAAATCCGAACCGGCCATCATCGGCGGCCTCATCGGATTCGTGTACTTCTTCCTGTCGGGAGCGATCGGTCTCGGCGGCTGGGATTTCTATCAGCAGATCCCGTTGCCTTTCGACGAGCCGATGGTGAACATCATATTCGGGCTGGGTGCCGGTTATGCCGCTCTCACCGGCTATCTCAGCAAGCGCCGCGTGCATCACGGCACAATGAACTTCAGCACGCGCGAGGCCATGGAGAGTCGCCGTGCGCAATGGGCGCGGCGCATGTCCGGAATTCTGGGGCCGATCCTGATCGTCCTGGCCTTGGCGATCCCGGTTCTGATCCACTTCTCGCCCTGGTCCAACGCCTCGCGCCAGGTGGTGGACACGCTGGTGCTGGTGCTGACCTATGTGATGCTCGGTTGGGGCTTGAACATCGTGGTCGGCCTCGCCGGACTGCTGGACCTTGGCTATGTCGCCTTCTATGCGGTCGGCGCCTATACTTATGCGAAGCTCTCGACCGAGCTCGGCTGGGGGTTCTGGGAATGCCTGCCGATCGCCGGCGCGCTCTCGGCGACGTTCGGGCTCGTCTTGGGCTTCCCGGTGTTGCGGCTGCGCGGCGACTATCTCGCGATCGTGACTCTCGGATTCGGCGAGATGATTCGGATCGTGCTGATCAACTGGCAGAGTTTCACCGCCGGACCGGCGGGCATCGGCAATATCGGCAAGATTACTTTCTTCGGCCTGCCCTTCGAGCGGCACGCCCCCGAAGGCCACAACACTTTCGCCAGCTTCTTCGGCATTCAGTTCGAGACCGTTCAGCGGATCTATTTCCTCTATTACGTCATCCTTGCGCTCGCGCTGATCACCAACTTCGTCACGATCCGGCTGCGCAAGCTGCCGATCGGCCGCGCCTGGGAGGCGTTGCGCGAGGATGAAATCGCCTGCCGCGCGCTCGGCATCAATCCGACCAACACCAAGCTGACAGCATTCGCCATCGGCGCGATGTTCGCCGGTTTTGCCGGTTCCTTCTTCGCGACACGGCAAGGTTTCGTCAGCCCCGAGAGCTTTGTCTTCATCGAATCGGCGCAGATCCTGGCCATCGTCGTGCTTGGCGGCATGGGCAGCCAGGTCGGCGTGGCGCTTGCGGCGATCCTTCTGGTCGGCTTGCCTGAGGTGATGCGCGAGCTTTCGCTCTATCGCATGCTGTTCTACGGAATGTGCATGGTGCTGATCATGATCTGGCGTCCGCGTGGCCTGCTCGCACATCGCGAGCCGACGATCCAGTTGAAGGGTGTCGGAGGGCGCGTGAAATGACGGCCGCTCCGGCCATAGCGTCCCAGCCTGAGACCGAAGCGCTTCTGACCGTCGAGCGCTTGACGATGCGTTTCGGCGGCCTGATCGCCATCGACGATGTCAGCTTCGTCGCGAAGAAGCGCCACATCACCGGGGTGATCGGTCCCAATGGTGCCGGCAAGACCACGGTGTTCAACTGCATCACCGGCTTCTACAAGCCGACCGTCGGACGCCTGATGTTGACCGCGGAGAGCCAGCCGCCGATGCTTCTCGAGCGTATGGACGGATTCAAGATCGGCCAGAAGGCCCATGTGGCGCGCACTTTCCAGAACATCCGGCTGTTCGCGGGTATGTCGGTCCTGGAAAACCTGATGGTCGCACAGCATAACCGGCTGATGCTCGCATCCGGTTTCACATTCCTGGGTTTGCTGGGGCTGCCGAGCTATCGGCATGCCGAAGCCGCGGCCAAGGAAAGGGCGGTCGCCTGGCTGGATCGCGTCGGCCTGCGCCAGGCCGCGAACCAACCGGCAGGCAGCCTTCCTTATGGCGCCCAGCGACGCCTGGAAATCGCCCGTGCCATGTGCACCGATCCGGTTTTGCTGTGCCTCGATGAACCGGCCGCGGGCCTCAACCCCCGTGAATCCGGGGAACTCAATCAGCTCTTGAGGTCGATCCGTGACGAGTTTGGAATCGGCATCCTGCTGATCGAACACGATATGAGCGTCGTCATGGGCATATCCGACCATATCGTGGTGCTCGACTACGGACGCCGCATCGCCGATGGGAACCCGCTTCAAATCCGCAATGATCCCAACGTTATCCGCGCCTATCTCGGCGAAGAAGAGGCGTGATGAAGGTCGGGGCCACTCAAACGGATACGATCCTGCGTGTCAGCGGGGTTCATACCTTCTACGGTCATATCGAAGCGCTGAAGGGCATCGATATGGAGGTCAATCGCGGTGAGATCGTGACCCTGATCGGCGCCAATGGCGCCGGCAAATCGACCCTGCTGATGACCATCTGCGGAACGCCGCGGGCGCGTGAAGGGTCGATCGAGTTCGACGGGACCGATATCACGCGGCGGCCGACCTTCGAGGTCATGCAGATGGGAATCGCCCAGTCGCCGGAAGGCCGGCGCATCTTCCCGCGCATGACGGTGATGGAAAACCTCCGGATGGGCGCGCTGAACACGCCGCCGCAGCATTTCGAGGCGGATCTGAAGCGGGTCTGCGAAATGTTCCCGATCCTGCAGAAGCGGATCAATCAGCGCGGCGGCACGCTTTCCGGCGGCGAGCAGCAGATGCTGGCGATCGCCCGGGCGCTGATGGGCCGTCCGCGCCTGTTGCTGCTCGATGAGCCGTCCCTAGGCTTGGCGCCGCTGATCGTGAAGCAGATTTTCGGCATCATCAAAGAGATCAACGAGCAGCAGGGCGTTACCGTGTTCCTGGTGGAACAGAATGCCAATCACGCCCTTCGCCTGGCGCATCGCGGCTACGTCATGGTTAACGGCAAAATCACGCTCTCGGGCACGGGGCAGGAATTGCTCAGCAACGCCGAGGTGCGGGCGGCCTATCTCGAAGGCGGCCACCACTAGGCGAATCTGGGAAAGGCAGCGAGATGGCGGATTTCAATGTCTGGGAATTGGTCGGGGTCACGGGAATCCTGTTCGGCCTGGCGTCGTTCCTGATGGGGCAGGCCATTGCCGAAACCTGGCGCCCACTGTGGCAGAATATCGTCTATGGATTGCTGCTGGCGCTGGGCAATCGGTTCATCGATTGCGCGCTCTTTGGCGAGGACTGGCTGTCACTCGGCCACTATCTCATCGATGCCGTCGTCATCATCGCGATTTCGGTATTTGCCTATCGCGTTACGCTTGCGCGTAAAATGGTGGTGCAATACCCTTGGTTGTATGAACGGGCGGGCCTTCTCTCCTGGCGAGACCGCTCGGCCGGCGCGGCTTAATCTTGGAAATTTCTTCTTGCCGCCGGTGTTTGGCGGCTTCGGGAAGGCGAAGCGGGTTGACCGGGCCCGTTTCGGCGGGCAAGAATCAGGCTAGCCCGCTTGTGAAATCAACCGGGTAACAACGAACGGGAAGAGGCAGTCATGTTCAATAAACTGGTTACAACCACGGCTTTCGCCGCGGTGGTCGCCGCCGGAGCATTCGCCTTCGGTCAAACCGCCAAGGCCGATGACATCACGATCGGCGTCGCCGGTCCGATGACCGGTCAATACGCGGCATTCGGCGAACAGCTTCGCCGCGGCACCGAGATGGCCGTGAAGGACATCAACGCCAAAGGCGGCGTGCTGGGCAAGCAGATCAAAGTGGAAGTCGGCGACGACGCCTGCGATCCGAAGCAGGCGGTGCAGGTGGCCAACGACTTCGTGAAGAAGCAGGTCGCTTTCGTGGCCGGCCATTTCTGCTCGGGTTCGTCAATCCCGGCTTCGTCCGTCTATGCCGATGAAGGCATCCTGCAGATCACGCCGGCTTCGACCAATCCGGCCTTCACCGAAGACGCCGCGACCAAGGGCATCAAGACAGCGATGCGCACCTGCGGCCGTGACGACAAACAGGGTGAATTCGCGGGCCCCTGGATGGCGAAGACCTATGCCGGCAAGAACGTCGCCATCCTCGACGACAAGTCGCCCTATGGTCAGGGCCTCGCCAACGAAACGCAGAAGAATATGGAAGCCGCCGGTCTGAAGACGGCGCTGCGTGAAACCTATACCGCCGGCGACAAGGACTTCTCGGCCCTCATCAACAAGATGAAGGAAGCGAAGATCGACGCCGTTTATGTCGGCGGCTATCACCCGGACGTGGGATTGATGATGCGTCAATCTCGTGACACCGGCTTCCAGGCCCAGTTCATCTCGGCCGATGCCATGAACACCGCCGAACTCTGGTCGATTTCCGGTCCGGCCGGCGAAGGCCTGCGCTTCTCGGATGCCTCCTCGGCGATCGGCCTCGATTCCGCCAAGGACGTCGTGAAGGAATTCCGCGCGGAGAACTATGAGCCGGAAGGCTACACGCTCTCCA
>DASYDA010000350.1:0-3496 GCA_036499865.1 Dongiaceae bacterium
ACATACAATTTCGGCATCATGGTTGACCGCGTCTTCGACACCGAGGAAATCGTGGTGAAGCCGGTGGCGCCGATCCTGCGCCATATCTCGATGTTCTCCGGCAACACCATCCTCGGCGATGGCAGTGTCATCATGATCCTGGACCCGAACGGCATCGCCGAATCCACGGGTCAGATGGGCATGTCCGATGCCGAATCTACGGAGCGCAAGGATACGCGCCTGCGTGCGCATGACGAGGAGCAGGTGCCCTTGCTGCTGTTCCGCACCAATTCCGGAGCGCCCATGGCGGTGCCGCTGGCGCTTGTCTCGCGGCTGGAAGAAGTCGAGCGCAAGTCGCTCGAGCGCTCCAACGACCGCTGGGTGGTCCAGTATCGCGGCCAGCTCATGCCGCTCATCGCGATGACGCCCGAACAGGAGATGTCCAATTCCAAGGAAGGGCGCCAGCCGGTGCTGGTCTTCTCCGACCGCGATCACGCCATGGGACTGATGGTCGACGAGATCGTCGATATCGTCGAAGCGAAACTCAATGTCGATCTGGCCGCCGAGCTCCCGGGACGGATCGGCAGCGCGATCATCGCCGGCCAGGCGACGGAAATCGTCGATGCCGGTTACTATCTGAGCCAGGCCTACAAGGACTGGTTCGGCTCGCAGCAGCAGGATGCGGTTGATACCGGAACCCGCCGCCGCGTGCTGCTGGTGGATGACAGCGCCTTCTTCCGCAATCTGCTGGCCCCGCAATTGGCGGCGGCCGGCTTCCAGGTGATCGCCATCGATTCCGCCGACAAGGCGCTCAGCCTCTGCGAAGCGGGCGAGCAGTTCGATCTCATCATCAGCGATATCGAGATGCCGGGAATGAACGGCTTCGAGTTCTGCGAGTCGGTGAAAAAGAATGCCCTCTGGCAGACCACCCCGATCATTGCGCTCTCTTCACGCGCGAGCCCGAAGGATATCGCGCGCGGCCGGCAGGTCGGCTTCGACGACTATGTCGCGAAATACGACCGCGAAGGACTGGTCCATACCATGCATGAAGCGTTGTCTGAAATCAGAGGTGCCGCATGAGCAAGGGCAATGGTGCCGAAATGGATGTGACGGGCGGAGCGGCCGCCGGGGAAGCGCTCAACGGCCACCGCGACTATGTGACAATGTCGATCGGCGGCCAGCTTTTCGGCATTCCGGTGTTGAAAGTCCAGGACGTCCTCGGGTCGCAGAAGATCACGCGGGTGCCGCTGGCGCCCGAAGAGGTGGCCGGATCTCTCAACCTGCGGGGCCGGATCGTCACTGCGGTCGATGTGCGGCTGCGTCTCGGGCTTCCCAAGAAGGAAGACGAAAAGAATTCGATGTCGGTCGTCGTCGAGCACGAGAGCGAGCTCTACAGCCTCCTGGTGGACTCGGTCGGCGAGGTCTTGAGCCTGGACGCCCAGGACTATCAGCGAAACCCCCCGACCCTTAATCCGCGATTGCGCGAGTTCTCCGACGGGATATATCGTCTGAACGAATCGTTGCTTGTGGTGCTCAGCGTCTCGTCCCTGCTCAATTTCGGAAATCGGGCGGATGCGGCTTGACCCTCCAAGTCACGGATTTGCTTGGTAGATCCCAGATTCCGGCGCGTAGATGCGGCCGGTGGAGACCGTTGGTATGAAGTCTTGCCTGATCGTGGACGATTCCAAGGTCGTTCGAATGGTAGCCCGCAAGATTCTGGAAGGGTTGCACTTTGCCATTGAAGAGGCCGACAACGGCAAGACGGCCATGGAGCAGTGCCTCAAGCAGATGCCGGATGCCATCCTGCTGGACTGGAACATGCCGGTCATGAGCGGCATCGACTTCCTGCGCAATCTGCGCAAGATGGACGGCGGCCAAACGCCCGTGGTCGTATTCTGCACCACGGAAAACGACATCCAGCACATTCAGGAAGCGATCGGCGCCGGTGCCAATGAGTATATTATGAAACCCTTCGACAGCGAGATCATCGAGTCGAAGTTCGCCCAAGTCGGGCTGATTTAGTTTAAAGATCGCCGGGCATGCAACAAGAGTCCAACGCAGCGACGGCAAGCGGCGGCGGCCCTTACCGGGTCATGGTGGTCGATGATTCCGCCGTCATCCGTGGCTTGCTCACGAAAGCCCTGGAAACGGACGCCGAAATCAAGGTCGTCTCCACCGTCGCCAATGGCCAGGCGGCCGTCGATGCATTGCGCCGGCTCGATATCGATGTCGTTGTCCTCGACATCGAAATGCCGGTCATGGACGGCCTGACGGCGCTGCCTAAAATGCTGGAAGTGCGGCCGAATCTCCAAGTGATCATGGCCTCGACGCTGACCTTGAACGGCGCCTCCGTCAGCATGAAGGCGCTCTCCTTGGGTGCGGCCGATTATCTTCCGAAACCGACCACGACGACCGGCATCAACAATGCCGTGGATTTCAAACGCGACCTGGTCGAGAAGGTCAAGAACTGGGGCAAGGTGGCGCGGCGTAAGCGCGGCTTGCCGCCCGGCAGTGCAGCCGCTCCCTCCGAAAAGGCCTCGATCCAGCCGAAGAAGCTGTATCAAAACCCGGTCACGCTCCGGACCAGCACGATCGGCCGGCTGGATTGCCTGGCTATCGGATCTTCGACGGGGGGGCCGCAAGCCCTGTTCACGCTGTTCCGGGCGCTGGGCCGGGTCGAGCGCATGCCTGTCTTCGTGACGCAGCATATGCCGGCGACCTTCACCACGATCCTTGCGGAACACCTGGCGCAGGCTTCCGGCATGCCGGCGGCGGAGGCCAAGGACGGCGAGGCGGTGGTGCCGGGACGCATCTATGTCGCCCCCGGCGATTTCCATATGACGGTGGAAGGCCAGACCGGACGGATCCAGGTTCGTTTGAACAAGAACCCGCCGGAGAATTTCTGCCGGCCCGCGGTCGATCCGATGCTGCGCTCGATCGCCAAGGTCTACGGTCCCAAGACGCTCTTCGTCATGCTGACCGGAATGGGACAGGATGGCTTGAAAGGCGCCCGGGAACTGGTCGCAGCGGGGAGCAATGTGATCGCCCAGGATGAAGCCACCAGCGTGGTCTGGGGCATGCCGGGTTCCGTCGCCACGGCGGGCTTGTGCTCGGCGGTCTTGCCTCTGGTCGAGATCGGCGGTTACGTGAAGAAAACCCTCTTGAAGGCGGCAGCATGACAGTCACCGATTTCGACTTCATCTGCCAGATCCTCAAGCAGCGCTCCGGCCTCGTGCTGGGCAATGACAAGGCTTATCTGTTGGAAAGCCGCCTGCTTCCGGTGGCGCGCAAATACCGCCTCGCTTCCTTCGAAGACCTGGTGCGGCTGATCCGCGTGAAATCGGACGAGGTCGTGATCAAGGACGTGGTCGAGGCAATGACCACGAATGAATCCTTCTTTTTCCGCGATACGAAGCCGTTCGACCAGTTCAAGCAGATCGTGTTGCCGACCTTGATGACGACCCGCCCGAGCAAGCAGCTCCGCATCTGGAGCGCGGCCTGTTCGAGCGGGCAAGAG
>DASYDA010000351.1:0-4796 GCA_036499865.1 Dongiaceae bacterium
GAGCGACCGCCGGGCAATAGCCTTCATCCACCAGGATCTCGGCCTGATCGAATGGATGACGGTCGCCGAGAACATCGCAATGTCGCAGGGCTATGCGCGGCATTGGGGGCTGATCGACTGGCCGGCGATCACCGCGACCGCGAAGGAATCGCTGGCGCGGGTGGCGCCGGGAATCGACCCCCGCCGGCGGGTGAGCGACCTTACACGCGCGGAGAAATCGCTGGTGGCGATCGCCCGGGCGCTCGGTGTCAATGCCCGCATCCTGGTGCTGGACGAGCCGACGGCGAGCCTGCCGCAGGACGACGTCGCTGTGCTGTTCGATGTGCTGCGCGAGCTGAAACGGCGTGGCGTCAGCATGATCTACGTCTCGCACCGGCTGGATGAGATCTTCAAGATCTCCGACCGGCTGCTCGTGCTGCGCGACGGCCGCGCCGTGGACCAGCGCCGCACCGCGGACGCCAATCCTGAGGACCTAGTGCGCTCGATCATCGGCCGCTCGCCGGAAAAGGTGTTCGTGCGTTCGGCGGCACCCGCCCACGAACCGGTGCTGGAGTGTAACAGCCTCGTCACCGGTGCGGTCGGTCCCGTCTCTTTTACGCTGAGAAGCGGCGAGGTGCTGGGTCTGGTCGGGTTGCGTGGCGCCGGCCATGAGGTGATCAGCCGGACCCTGATCGGCGCCGAACCGTGCAGTGCGGGCGAGATCACGCTGCGCGGCCACAGGCTCGACAACGCAACTGTACACAGAGCGATCAAGGGCGGACTCGGCTTCGTCGCCGCCGACCGGATCGCGGAATCGGTGGCGCCGGGCCTGTCGATCCGCGAGAACATGTTCATCAACCCGATGGCGCTCGGGCTGAAGCCCTTTGCCTGGCGACAACCTTCGGCGGAGGCGGTGACCTGCCTGGAGTCGGGGCGGCGGATCGGGCTCGTGCCCAATGCGCCGGACGAATTCATCGAGAGTCTTTCGGGTGGCAACCAGCAGAAGGTGGTGATAACGCGCTGGATGCACATCGCCCCGGACGTGCTGATCCTGGAGGACCCGACCGCCGGTGTCGATATCGGCGCCAAGGCAGAGATCTACCGCCTGCTGGCGGCCGAGCTCGCCCGCGGCCAGGCGATCCTGCTGGTTTCGACCGATTTCGAGGAGGTGGCGGCGATCTGCCATCGCGCACTGGTATTCCGGGACGGCGCCATCGTCGATGAGCTTGACGCCGATCGGCTCTCCACGGAGTCGATCACACTGGCGGCCTCCATGGCGCCCGTCGGCACGCCGTCCTCCGGCATGCCGCACCCATCACAGGCCTAGCAAGGGGCGACTTCATGCAATCGATCAAATCGACCGCGCTGGAGCCCACGGCCGCCGAGATGGAGATGCTGCGGCCGGGACAGAAGATCGGCCGGTTGCTGCCGGTCTACGGCCTGCCGCTTTGTACATTGCTGCTGATCGTGGTGTTTTCGATCGCGCTCCCCAATACTTTCCCGACCATGCTCAACCTGCGCTCGATTCTGGGCGACAAGGCGATCATCGCGATCCTTTCCCTGGCGGCCATGATCCCAATGATGGCGGGTCGTATCGACCTCACCGTCGGCTATGGAATCGTCCTGTGGCACATCATGGCGATCGCTTTGCAGACCCAGCTTGGGATCGACTGGCGGATTGCGGTCGTAATCGTTCTCTTCAGCGGCTGCCTGCTGGGTCTGCTGAACGGCCTGCTGGTGGAGATCGCACGGATCGACTCCTTCATAGCGACGCTGGGCACCGGTACCGTGCTGTATGCGCTCGCGCTCTGGTACACCGAGGGCCGCCAGATCGTCGGCGTGCTGCCGCACGGCTTCACGTCGATCTATGCGCTGCAGGTGCTGGGAGTCCCGATCGCCGCTTTCTATGTGCTGATCCTCAGCATCGTGCTCTGGATCGTCAGCGAATTCCTGCCGATCGGTCGCGCACTATACGCGATCGGCGCCAATGCGCGGGCGGCGGAGCTGAATGGCATCCCGAGCCGCCGCTACATTATCGGCTCCTTCATGGCGGCAGGCCTGCTCGGCGCCTTCGCCGGCCTGCTTCTGGCGGCGCGGCTTCGCATCGGGCAGGCCAGTGTCGGCCTGGAATACCTGTTGCCTGCGCTGGTCGGCGCCTTTCTGGGCTCGACCACGATCAAGCCGGGTCGCGTCAACGTCTGGGGCACCGTGGTCGGCGTCGCGATCCTCGCGGTCGGCATCTCCGGCATCCAGCAGATCGGCGGCGCCTTCTTCATCGAGCCGCTGTTCAACGGCGTCACCCTGCTGATTGCCATCGGGCTCGCCGGCTACTCGCAGAAGCGGCGCGGCCGGGCCCACCGGGCGCTGATGCCGCGATCACCATCCACCGAAGGCCAAGCAGCCACCAGCCCGGCAAACCGGGGGATATCGACGGGCGGGCCGTCGGGCTGAGCCCGGCGCGCGTCCGGACCAACGTCACGACAAGAACCACAACAACAATCCGCAACGACGACAATCCATTGGGAGGATTGAACATGAGTGTGTCGCGCAGAATACAGCTGGCCGGCGTGCTGGCGATCTTGACCGCCCCGATCACCCTGGCCCCCGCTGCGGCAATGGCCGATGCCATTTCCGACGCCAAGGCCTTCGTCGAGAAGTACAGCGCGCCGAATGCGCCCTGGACCGGCCCGACGACGGGGCCGAAGGCGGAATCTGGTAAATCCATCGTCTACGTCTCCACCGACCAGCGCAACGGCGGCGCGCTTGGTGCCGGCGAAGGCGTCAAAGAGGCCGCCGGCAAGATCGGCTGGAAGTTCACGCTGATCGACGGCCAGGGCTCGGTTGCCGGCCGCTCCACCGCGCTCGACCAAGCGATCGCATCCAAACCCGACGTCATCGTCCTTGGCGGCGTCGACGCGACCGAGCAGGCAACCGCGATCCAGGAGGCGGCGAAGCAGGGGATCGTGATCGTCGGCTGGCACGCCTATGCAAAATCAGGCCCGCACGACTCGCTGCCGATCTTCACCAACATCACCACGGATCCGCTGGTGGTGGCACGCGCCGCCGCTTCCTATCCCTGTGCCGAGACTGGCGGCAAGGTCGGCGCCGTGATCTTCACCGACAGCACATACGAGATCGCGTTGAAGAAAGCGCATGCGATGGAGGATGTAATCAAGGCCTGCGGCGACAGCAAGGTGCTGGAATTCGTGGATACGCCGCTGGCGGATGCTTCCACCCGCATGCCGCAGCTCACCACGTCGCTGCTGCAGCGCTACGGCGCCTCCTGGACGACCTCGCTGAGCATCAACGACCTCACCTTCGATTTCATGTCTCCCTCGTTCTCGGCTGCTGGCATCGACGGCAAGGACAATCCGCAGGCGATCTCAGCCGGCGACGGCAGCGAGGCGGCCTTCCAGCGCATTCGTCAGGGCGACTACCAGGCGGCGACGGTGGCGGAACCGCTGCACCTGCAGGGCTGGCAGATCGTCGATGAGGCGAACCGCGCGCTGCACAAGGAGAAGGATAGCGGTTTCGTGGCCCCACCGCATCTCTTCCTGGCGACGAACATCGATCACGACGGTGGGCCGAACAACACCTACGACCCAGAGAACGGCTACCAGGACGCCTACATGAAGATCTGGGGTATCAAGTAGCCGAAATCCGAACTGAGCATGGCGAGGTGGCGCGCGCCGCCGCCTCGCTTTTTCCGCAGTACCGAAGATGATCCCGGGAGAGACCACCGTGACACACCCGAAGCCGGATTACGCCAAGAACATGACGCTGATCGGCCACAGCGACCAGGGCGGTCGCCCCGACGGCGTACAACTGATGATCAACAAGGGCCATGCCTTCACCGGGCACATGTTCTCCAAGGGCTTCAGCGTGATCGACGTGCGCGATCCCCGGAAGCCGGTCGCGAAGGCCTATGTCGCGGCGCCGGCGAACACCTGGAACATCCATCTGCAGACCCACGAGGACCTTCTGCTGGTGATCAACGCCAAGGACATGTTCGCCGCCGCCGAATTCCAGGACGAGAAGCAGTATTATACCGGCCAGCTGGGCAAAAAGGTCGGCACCGCCGCAAGCGCGGGCGCCGTGAAACGCGACTGGACGGCCGGCATGGCGGTCTATGACATCTCGAAGCCGGCGGAGCCGCGGCAGATCGGCTTCATGCCGGTCGAAGGGGGCGGCATTCATCGCATCTGGTACACCGGCGGACGTTACGCCTATGCCTCGGCACTTATCGACGGTTTCACCGATTACATCTTTATCACCATCGATATGTCGGATCCGACCAAGCCGAGGGAGGTTGGCCGCTATTGGCTGCCGGGCATGAACCAAGCCGCCGGCGAGACCCCAGATGAAGGCGGCCGGCGGGCCGGTCTCCATCATGCGACCGTCAATGGCACCATGGCCTATGGCGCCTGGCGGGACGCCGGCATGGTGCTGATGGATGTCTCCGATCCGGCAAAGCCCAAGCTGAAGGTGCATCGCAACTGGTCGCCGCCTTTCGGTGGCGGCACGCACAACGTGTTGGCTCTACCCGACCGCGACCTGATGGTGGTGCTGGACGAGGCGGTGCTGGACCACCAGGAGGACGGGCTGAAGCTGATCTGGCTGTTCGACATCCGCGAGCCGTCGAACCCGATCAGCATCTCGACCTTTCCGACACCGGTCGAGGCGGACTATGTGAAAAAGGGCGGCCATTTCGGCCCGCACAACATCTATGAGAACCGGCCGGACGGCTTCGTCAGCTCCGAGCTGATCTTCGCCACCTACCAGAACGCGGGCATCCGTGTCTTTGATATCAGGAACCA
>DASYDA010000352.1:0-4582 GCA_036499865.1 Dongiaceae bacterium
CATGAACGAAGAGCAGCAAGAAACCTGGTTCGGCTACCGCAAGGTCGATGCGGCGCAGAAGACCGAATTGGTGCGGGCGGTGTTTTCCTCCGTGGCCAGCCGCTACGACCTGATGAACGATCTGATGTCGGGCGGCATCCACCGGCTCTGGAAATCCGCCATGATCGACTGGCTCAATCCCAGGAACGGCCAGCGCTTTCTGGATGTGGCCGGCGGAACCGGCGACGTCACCTTCCGGATCCGTGACCGCGCGCCGGAAGCCGAGGTCACCGTCTGCGATCTCACGCCGGAAATGCTCGAAGTCGGCCGCGACCGCGCCATCGATCGCGGCATCCTTGCCGGCATCGAATGGGTCGCCGGCAATGCCGAATCGCTGCCGGTCGATGAGATGAAGTTCGATGCCTATACCATCGCCTTCGGCTTGAGAAATGTCGGCGACCAGATGCAAGCCTTGCGCGAGGCTTACCGGGCGCTCCGGCCGGGCGGCCGGTTCCTGTGCCTGGAATTCTCGCATGTGGCGGTGCCGGCCTTGGCCAAGCTCTACGACCTCTATTCATTCAAGGTGCTGCCCTGGCTGGGCCAGCAGGTCGCCAAGGACCGCGATTCCTATCAGTATCTGGTGGAATCGATCCGGCGTTTCCCGAGCCAGGATCGCCTCGCCGGCATGATCACCGAAGCCGGCTTCCAGCAAGTCTCCTACCGCAATCTCTCCGCCGGCATCGCGGCGCTACATTCGGGTTGGCGAATCTGAATGCTGCGCGCCCTTCGTTCGCTCTATCGGTTGTTCCAGATGGCCCGCAGCGCGGCGCGCCACGGCGCGCTCTCGCCCTTCGAAGAGGCGCTGGCCGGCGCCGGCCTGGCGCCCGTCATCCTGATCCTGATCCGCCTCATCTTCGGGCGGCGGGTCGGCGATCTCCGTCCCGGCGAGCGCCTTGCCAATGCCCTGAGCGAGCTCGGGCCGGCCTTCATCAAGCTGGGCCAGGTGCTCTCCACCCGTTCCGATCTGCTCGGTGAGGAAGTCGCCGCCGATCTCGCCCAGTTGCAGGACCAGCTGCCCGCTTTCAGCGCCTTCGAGGCGCGCAGCACCATCGAGACCGAGCTCAGCGGGCCGATCGACAGGCTCTTCTTGCAGTTCGACGATGCGCCGGTCTCCGCCGCTTCCATCAGCCAGGTGCATTTCGCGGTGGCCATGCCGGATCATGTGCATCCGGAAGGGCGCAAGGTCGCGGTCAAGGTGTTGCGTCCGGGGATCGAAGCCGCCTTCGCCCGCGACATCGACCTGCTGCTCTGGATCGCGGAGATCATCGAGCGCACCCAGCCGAAACTCCGGCGCCTGAAGCCGATCGAAGTGGTGAAGACCTTCGCCGCCACCGTGCGGGTCGAGATGGACCTCCGCCTGGAAGCCGCCTCGGCCTCGGAACTCCGCGAGAATTTCGACGGCGACCTCACCTATCGCGTGCCGGAGATCGACTGGAACCGCACCGCCCGCCGGGTGATGACCCAGGAACGCCTCTCCGGCATCCCGATGGATGACGGGCCGGCGATGCGCGAGGCCGGGCTCGACGTCAACGACATCCTCGCCAAGGCCGCCGGGGTCTTCTTCAACCAGGCCTTCCGCGACGGCTATTTCCACGGCGATCAGCATCCCGGAAATATGAGCGTCGGCTATGACGGCGCCATCCAGGTGGTCGATTTCGGCATCATGGGCCGGATCGACAAGAAGACCCGCTATTTCATGGCGGATATGCTGATGGGCTTCATCGAGAGCGATTACATCCGCATCGCCAAGGTCTATGTCGATGCCGGCTATCTGCCGGCTTCGCAATCGGTCGAGGATTTCACGCTGGCTTTGCGCTCCATCGGCGCGCCGATCCACGGCCGGCCCTTGAGCGAGATTTCCTTCGCGCGGGTGCTGGGCCAGGTCTTCGCCATCGCCGAGACCTTCCAGATGGAAGTCCAGCCGCAGCTTCTGCTCCTGCAGAAGAACATGCTGATCGCGGAGGGTATTTCGCGCCAGCTCAACCCGGCGCTCAATATCTGGGCCCTGGCGCAGCCGCTGATCGAGCAGTGGATGATCGAGAACCGCGGCCCGCAGGCGCGGATCGAGCAGGCCGCGGTCGAATTCGTCCATGTGGTCGAGCGCCTGCCGGTGGTGATGCGAAATCTCGACCGCCTGGTCGGCCATCTCGCGGAAGGCGGGCTGAAGCTCGACCCCGAAGCGCTGAAGGTGATCAACCGCACTGGCTCGGCCTGGTGGCTCTGGATCATCATCGCCGTGCTCACTGCCGGATTGTTGTTGAGGCACTAGCTAAAATCCGGCGATCACCTGCATCTTCGTGCCGTCGCTGAAGCGCGAGAAGCGGAAGTCCTTGGGATCGACCACCGGTGTTGTGTTGGCGACGAGATCGGCAACCAGCTTTCCCGCCCCCGGTCCGATGCCGAAACCATGGCCCGAGAATCCGGTGGCGATGATGAGGCCCGGCAGCGCATCGACCGGAGAGATCACCGGCACCGCATCCGGGGTCACGTCCATCAGTCCCGCCCAATGCTGCGCGACCTTGGCCTTGGCGAAAGCCGGGAAATCCGCCGCGAGCCGGCGCAGCGCCGTTTGCAAGCCCGCGACATCCGGCTTCGGGTCGAGCACCCGCACTTGCTCGAAGGGCGTCACTTCATCCGCCGACCAGCGGCGCTTCCATCCCCATTCCTCGAAGAAGCGCGCGCCGAAGCGTAGGCTGAGCGAGCGCCATTCGGCTTTCAGCGCCGGCAGGAAGATGCCGAAATTGCGGAAACTGTCGGGAACGATATCGACCCGGTTGGTGCTGCCGTCGGAGACGCTGTAGCCGCCATCGAGACGCTTCCGGAAGGCATAGTGCCCGACCGAGACGTTGCATGCCGGGAGATCGCCTTCCAGAGGCTCGGTCCGCAGCACGGAGTTCTGCACCTTGAGCTGCGGCAGCCGGATCCCGAGATTACCGCAGAACAGACTGGACCAGGCGCCGCCAGCCAGCACGACGGATGAGCAGCCGATCGCACCCTTCTCCGTCATCACGCCGGAAACGCGGCCGGCTGCGGTCTCGATGCTGCGCACCGCGCAGGAAGTGAATATCTTAGCGCCCCGGGCCTGTGCGGCACGCGCGATGGCGGTCGTCGCCCTCTGCGGCTCCGCGCGCCCATCCGACGCTGTGTAGAAACCGCCTTTGAATGCCTGCTTGGCGCCCGGCAGAATCGCTGCCGTTTCAGCGGCGCTCAGGATCCGTGTATCGAGCTGATAAGGCCGCGCGTAATCCAGCCACCCCCGATAGCCTTCGACCTTCTCCTCGCTGTCGCAGGCATAGAGGATGCCGGTGCGGCGAAAGCCGGTTTCGGCGCCGACCCTGGCATCGAGGCCGTTCCAGAGCCGCAGCGATTCGACGATCAACGGCAGTTCCCGGGGATCGCGCTTCATCTTCCGGACCCAGCCCCAGTTCCGGCTGGATTGCTCGGCGGCGATCTCACCTTTCTCGCAGAGCGCCACCGCGATCCCGCGCTCGGCAAGCTCGAGCGCCGTGGCGGCGCCGATGATCCCGCCGCCGATCACCACCACATCGACGCGTTCGGGCAATCGTGGATCCGGAATAACTGGTTCGAGTTGGGGGCCCATGGCGCAGGATCGTTAAACGAAGATGAATGTTAAGCGAGAACGAATTGTTAAGCGGCGCACGCGATGATTGTGCATGATTCGCGATCGACTCAAGCTACCGCAACTCATCCGGCTTTACGACTACTGGGAAACCAAGCGCGGGGGCCGGCGCTGGCCACCGCGCGCCGATATAGACCCCGTGGAGATGAGTTTCGCCCTGGGGAATATTGACCTGGTCGAAATAACCCGCGATCCGATCGGATTCCGCTACCGCGTTTCCGGCAGCAACATCGATCGCGACGAGGGCTTCAACATGCAGGGAAAGACGTTGGATGAATATCCCCTGCCCCAGCACCGCGAATCGGTGCGCGCCACGTATCTGCGGGTCCTGGAAGCCGCGATCCCCGATTACGAGGAAATGGAGCGCCTTCACGAGGGCCAAAGCACCCGCTACGGCCGCTTGATCCTGCCGCTCAGCGGAACCGGCGAACAGGTCGATTTTTTCCTGATGGGCCGCTTCAATCTCGACGGCGTCCGTTAAGACGGCTTGAAGCGAAAGAATTATGGGAACGTTTTGCGACGGAAACTGTTAAATACAGGTGCCTGCGGGCGCTCTCTTCCATTAAGCCTCTGGCAAATTTACGCTTTCAACGATTTGCTATTCACAGCCGCGCAGAATTAATATTTTACCTGGTGTGAATTTTGGCTCCTGGCCGATCGGAGAACATCATGCTCGCCGGCAAGCGCGTGCTTTTGATCGTGGCAGGAGGAATTGCCGCCTATAAGACGCTGGAGCTGATCCGGCGCGGGCGGGAGCGCGGTCTCAGTTTTCGGGTGATCCTGACCAAGAGCGGGGCCGAATTCGTGACGCCGCTCAGCCTTTCCGCCCTTTCCGAAAGCAAGGTCTATCAGGAGCTGTTTTCCCTGACCGATGAGAGCGAAATGGGCCATATCCGGCTCTCC
>DASYDA010000353.1:0-8547 GCA_036499865.1 Dongiaceae bacterium
ACCGCGCTGCAGATCGTCGGCGAGGTTCTCGATCAGGCCAAGGTCGAGATCGCCGGCCTCGATGTCGGCGGCGGCTTTCCGGCCGCCTATCTCGGCACCAATATGCCGCCGCTCGAGGATTTCATGGGTGCCATCGAGAGCGGCGTCAAAGCACTGAAACTACGGCGCGACTGCGTGCTGATGTGCGAACCGGGGCGCGCCCTGGTGGCGCATGCGATTTCCGTCGTGGTGCAGGTGCAGCTTCGCAAGGGCGATCAGCTCTACATCAATGACGGCATCTATGGTTCGCTCTCCGAGACCGTGGATGCGGGGCTGAAGCTTCCCGCCCGGCTGGTCCGGATCGGTGAGGATTCGAAAGCTCCGTCGCGCGATTTCACCCTCAACGGTCCGACCTGCGATTCCCTCGACGTCCTGCCGTCGCCCTTCGCCTTGCCGGAAGACGTGCACGAAGGCGACTGGATCGAGATCGACCGTGTGGGCGCCTATTCCAACGCGCTGGCCACCCGCTTCAACGGTTTCCACCCGGAAACCATGGTCACGGTGCACGACCGGCCGATTGCGTCAGTTGGCTAGAGCGCGAAATAACAAGCCGCCACGACCACGAGAGCGGCGGCGACACCTCCGGCGATCATGAGAGCGAGCCGGTTCCGACGCGGTGCAACTGCAATCGGATCGAGAATAGGCTCGGCAATACGGACTCTCTGACGCATCTCCCGGATCAGGTCGTTGACGGCATTGGCCGAGGGCAGTTCGCGGGTCTCGTGAACCAGGCCGAGATCCTCGGGCGCGATATTGTGATCCTTTGCGACCTTGGCGATAGTTTCTTCGATGGCGGCTGAATTTTGTCCTCGACTGTGCAGCAGCGCATATTCACCGGCTTCCGGCCGGGCCACGATGCCCTGATGCGCATGATCCAGGAGCGCCTCGCCGAGCTTGTCGTCGAGCGCCTGGCGTTCGGCCGGCGAAAGCTGTGTCGCGCCATTCTCGCCGAGCGCGTGCGCGCGGAACACCGTGATGTCGAGGGGCGCGTCTTTCGCATCATTGGCGGCAACGATGGTGGCGAATTCGTCGGCGGTCGCGAAGCGCTGCGTATCATCCGTCAAGGCATTCGACGATGCCTTGGATACGGGCGAGAACATGATCCACCAATTCTTCGCGCTGTCGCTTTTCTTTGGCGCGATGGTGAAGCGCCGGACGCCGGTCACCGGCACGCGCAAGGTGGCGGAAACCGCATCGGCGTCACCGCGAACGATGAGACGCGCCATATAGCGCAGGAAGGGCAGGCGCTCGATCTCGTCGAGGTAGTGCAGCAGCGGGCGGCCGATCAATTGTCGATCCGGCGTGCCCAGATATCTTTGGCAGAACCCCCTCGCTTCCAGGATGCTGCTCGCGCGATCTATGAGGAGCGAAAACTCCCACTTGTCCTGTACGCCGGTCTCGTTATCCATGACAGGCCTCGATATCCAAGGAGACATCGTGAGAATGGACCAGCCGCGTTAAAGCTTGGTGAATAGGGGGCTATGCGGTGTATATTATAACTATTTGATTTTACGACATTTTTTATGTCAAAGTTCGGGCGGAAGGCAAAAGTCTATGGCAGACGTATCATCCAGAGAGATGGTTTTTCAAGGTAACTCGGTGAGCGGAACGCACGGCGTTGTCTATCGCGAATGGGGCGATCCTGCCGCCGAAAGGCTCGTAATCTGCTGCCATGGGCTCACCCGGAACGGGCGGGATTTCGACTTCCTGGCGATGCGACTTGCCGCGATGCGGATGCGTGTCATCTGTCCGGATGTCGTCGGGCGCGGGCGCAGCGATTGGCTGAAAGATCCGGTCAATTACGCTTATCCGCAATATCTTGCCGATATGAGCGCCCTGATCGCGCGGCTCGGTGAGGTGCGCGTCGATTGGATCGGAACCTCCATGGGGGGCCTGATCGGCATGTTCCTCGCCGCCATGCCGGAATCGCCGATCCGTTCCCTGGTGCTGAACGATATCGGGCCCATGGTGCCGAAGAGCGCGCTCGAACGGATCGCCGATTATGTCGGCCGCGATGAAGGTTTCGGCGATCTTGCGGCGCTTGAAACTTACCTCCGCCAGGTTCATGCCTCCTTCGGTCCGCTGACGGATGCGCAATGGAATCACCTTGCCGCACACAGCCATCGACGGCGCGAGGACGGCAGCTATGGCCTCGCTTACGATCCGGCCATCGCGGTCAATGTCCGGCAAGGCGTGCAGGATTGGGATCTCTGGCCGAGCTGGGACCAGATCGTCTGTCCCGTCCTGGTCTTGCGCGGCGAGAAATCGGATCTGCTCAGCGCCGCCACCGCACGGGAAATGACCGAGCGGGGTCCCAAGGCCGAACTCGTGACGCTTCCCGGCATCGGCCACGCGCCGGCGCTGATGGACGATGCGCAAATCGATATCGTGGCAAAATGGCTGGCGCGGCTGGACTGAGATCGGCCCTCCAGGAACTCCTCCCGTTCCGTCCGAGATGGCCCTGGATCGGCGGCGACCTGCAGACCCTGCGGAATTTACTGATGCAGCCGCGACCGCCGATCGACCGATGGCCGGCGCGGCGGATCGATTTCGACATGGCGGACGGCACGGGAGACAGGCTGGTCGGCTTCCTGCAGCGGCCGGACAACGCTGCGGGAGAGCCGCTGGTCGTTCTCGTCCACGGCCTCACCGGATCCAGCGACAGCGCTTATGTGCGGGTGAGCGCCTTTCATCTGCTTCGCGGGGGCTATCCGGTATTGCGGCTCAATCTGCGTGGCGCAGGCCCCACATCCGGAAAGACGAAGAGCTTCTATCATGCCGGCCGCACCGACGATCTCCGCCGCGCCGTCGATCTTCTCGGCGAAGAAGCGGCGCATGGCCTGGTCATCGTTGGCTATTCACTGGGCGCCAACCTGGTCTTGAAATACCTGGCGGAGCAAAGCGAGCATGCGCCGGTGCTGGGCGGCGTCGCTGTATCGGCGCCGATCGATCTCCGATCCACGCAGGAATATCTCGCACTGCCGCGCAACCGCCTCTATCACCACCATCTTCTGCAGGAGATGAAAGCCGAACGCGGCCGCGCGGTGCCGGCGGGTGTGCGATCCATCATCGATTTCGACAATCGGGTCGTGGCGCCGGCGCATGGCTTCGCCGATGCACTGGATTACTATCGGCGCAGCTCTTCGGCGACGTTTCTGGCGGCGATCCGGTGTCCGACCCTCATCATCCACGCCGCCGACGATCCCTGGACCCCCGCCGATGCTTACCGATCCGTGGATTGGTCCGCCAATCCGAACCTGATCCACATGATGCTCGCCTCCGGCGGCCATGTCGGCTTCCATGCGCGGGGGTTGAATATGCCCTGGCATGACGCAGCGGTGTTGCGGTTCCTGCGGGCTCTCAGGGACAAGCGTGCTTAAGCGACCGGCAGGCGAAACGTGAACTCGGTCTCCTCGGGCGAGGACGTGACCGCCAAGGTTCCGCCATGCGCATGGGCGATCTCGGAGGCGATGTAGAGACCGAGACCCAATCCCTGTTGGCTTTTGCGCGTAGACCCCCGGAAGAAAGGCTGGAACAGATTCTCGGCGACGTCGGGCGGGATGGGAGCGCCGGAATTCGCCACGGACAGCGCGAATGTTCCATCAACGATCGTCGATTTCACTTTGATGGGTTTATTCACCGCGCCATGCGACAGGGCATTGGCGACCAGATTGGACAGCAATTGCCCGATACGAACGGGATCGCAGGGGATGCTGACATCCGCGAAATCCGCTCCGATCTGGCTGTTGGGGTGCGCGGCGCGGAACTCCTCGATAACCTGGTCGAGTACGGGCTTGAGCGCGACCGCCTTGGTTTTATCGATGCTGAGGCCGCCGCCCAGCCGTCCGCGCGCGAAATCGAGCACATCGTCGATCAGGCGCGACATGCGCACCACGCTGCCGCGGATCTGGCTCAGCACCGACGACAGTTTCTGGTCTTCGATGCGCCGTTGAAGGTATGTGGCGCCGGCGTCGATCGAGGCCAGCGGATTGCGTAGATCGTGACCGAGGACCGCGATGAACTGCTCGCGCAATTCGCCGGCCTGCCGCTCGGTCTTGAGATCGTTCTCGCTGACCAGAACCCGATGGTTGGCATCGAGGTGAAATGCGATCAGATCGGAAAACAGTTTGAACATGCCGATCACCGCCGGTGTGTTCAGCCTATTGGGCCGGGGATCGACCGCGCACAGCGTCCCGAAGAACGAGCCGTCAGCCAATACGATCGGAAAGGAGATGTAGCTCTGCAGGCCATAAGCCACCGGCGTGTGGTGGTTCGCGTAGAGCGAGTCCTCCGCCACATGATCGATGACGACGGGATTGCGATGCTGCCGGATCTCGTCGCATATCGTGGTCTCGACCTTCAATTCGCCGCCGGGCTTCAAGCCGAAGGCGATATCGTCTCGGACCGCGCAGGCGATCCATTGCGCCTCGGTGACCCTGGCAACGGCGGCAAACCCCATTCCGGTGGTGCGGCAGATCACCTCCAGTATGGTCGGGATCGCGTCGATTTGCGAAAGCACCTGAACGGCGACACTTGGTTCGATTTTCAAATTATCGCTTTCATTTCAGAGTGTTCCGGTAATCTACCGCTATTTTTCGAGTTGGCCATACAAATTTGGAGGCGATGAATCGGGGCGGGGTGCTGCACAGGCGTCGCCATGCCAAGTGGCGCTTGAAGATCGCGGCATGCGTGCCGATATCGTGGAAACATCATCCACCCCGCCTGGACGATCCTTCCCAAGAAGCCCGCATTATCAAACCCGCCTCGAAACGCCACCTTGTTCGTGACGCCGGCCCGGATGCGGCTTGCGGAACAAGGCAATGGCGTCTTCGACCAACAACCCGGATATCAGCAAGGAGAACGATCATGAGCCATTTGGCATTCGCTTGGAGCGCGATCGCGAGCAGCATCGCCATGCAGCGCCGCGACATCGTGAAGCGGAAGACCGTGCAAGCCAAAGACACCTGCGTCGTCGCCGCGCTGCGGCGCGAACTCGATCGCGGCCTGCTGCGCGATGTGGTCGCCGATCGCGGTCTCGAATGAGCCGTGCCCTATGGTTCTCAGGCGGCTTTCTTGGCCTGCTTGATTCCCGTCGAGAAGGCGTCGCGCAGAACCGCGATGGGCTCCGCCAGCTTGCCCAGGAGCGGCGGATAGACGACCCAGCCATTAATCTCGTTGGGAATGCCGGCGACGCGCATCATCACGACCTCGTCGCGGAAGGCGCTCTTCGCCACCGCCGAGGGGGGCACCAAGGCAACACCGATGCCCCGCGCGACCAGCGACAATTTAAGCTCGCTGCCGACCACTTCCACCGCCACATCGAAAGGCAGGCCCGCCGCCTCACAGACGGCGGCGATGCCGCGCCGCGTGCCGCAGCCGTCCGGATTGAGGATCCAGGGATAGGCGGAGATCGCGGCGAGGTCCGACCTCCGGGGCAGGCCGAGGCGCTTCGCGGCGACCACCACCAGTTCCAAGGCGCCGAGCGAGGTTGCCTGCAGCGGGGCAGGGGGTTCCGCATCGCTCAGAAGCAGAACCGCCGCGGCATCCAGCGTGCCGGCGGCGACTTGCTGCATCAGCGCCGGCGACCAGGCCGAGGTCACATGCATCGCGAGGCGGGGATAAGCCTTGCGCACCCGATCGATCGGTTCGGCAAGGGCGAGGTCGCCCATGGCCGGCGTGATGCCGATGCGGAACTCGCCGGCCGGCGCGCCGTCCGGGGCCATGCCGGTGACCAGATCGCTGACCGAGCGCAGCACGCGGCGGCCGAGTTCATAAGCCTCACGCCCAGTGCCGGTCGGCTTCAACGGTTTCGACTGGCGATCCAGCAGATCGGCGCCCAGGGTCGATTCCAGGTTCTGCACGCGGCGAGTGATCCCGGGCTGCGTGAGGTTGAGCCGCGCCGCGGCGGCGCTGATCGAGCCGGTCTCGACCACCGCCAGGAAGGCTTCGATATCATGCGTATTCATGCTGATCTCGCATAATCATTATATGAATTATCAAATTGTAGCATATATGTGCGGCCGCATATAGTCCCTGCCGATACGTTTCTGAAAGGGAGTCGCGCGAGATGGATGGTGGCATCAACGAAGACGTCTCAACGGCGCCGGAGATCGAGATCGGGTCCGGCCTGGCCATGCAATCCACGGCGGGGCAGGGCATGACGACCGGCCTCACGCTGCTGTTCGGGCTGTCCGTGGGTGTCCTGGTCATGTGCCTCTCGGCCACCCAGTCGATCGTGGGCGAGATCGGCCCGGCGCTGGGCCTCTCCACCGCGGCTTCCAGCCTGGTCACCACCGTCATCCTGTTGGGTTATGCGGCGGGCCTCTTCCTGCTGGTGCCGCTGGTCGATGTGGTGGAGAACCGGCGGCTGACGCTCGGCACGCTCAGCCTTTGCGTCGCCGCTTTGGCCGCTTCCGCCTTGGCACCCAATGCCGTGGTGTTCCTCGTGCTCTGCTTCGCGGTCGGCACCACCTCTACCGCGGTGCAGATGCTGGTGCCGACGGCGGCCTTCCTGACGCCGGAAGCGGCACGCGGCCGCGTCGTCGGCAATATCATGAGCGGCATCATGCTGGGTCTGCTGCTGGCGCGGCCTATCGCGGCAGTGGTCACGGAATTCTTCGGCTGGCGGGCTTATTTCGCCTTAAGCGCGCTGCTGGTGGCGGGGATCGCGCTGGCCTTGGCGCGGGTGCTGCCGGAGCGCCGTCCGGCCGCCGGGCCACGCTACGGTGCCCTGATCTTCTCGCTCTATGAACTGGTGCGCGACGAGCCGGTCCTGCGCCGCCGCGCTCTCTACCAGGCGCTGCTGATGGGGAGCTTCAGCGTATTCTGGACGGCGATCGCGCTCAGGCTGGGTGCCGCGCCCTTCAATCTCGGCCATAACGGCATTGCCTTGTTCTCGCTGGCCGGGGCGGCGGGCGCGGTGGTGGCGCCGATGGCTGGCCGGGCCGGCGATCGCGGGCATACCACCCTGGTGACGTTCCTCGGCCATTTCACCGTGATCGCGGCCATGGTGCTGGCAGGCATCGCCGGCGGTGCAAGCTGGGCCTTCGGCATCGAATTGCCGCCGGCTCTGTCGCTGGGGCTGCTGGTGGCGACCGCTCTGCTGTTGGATGCGGGATCGATCGCCGATCAGGCGCTGGGCCGCCGCGCAATCAACCTGCTGCGACCCGAGGCGCGCGGTCGGGTCAACGGGCTCTTCACCGGCATCTTCTTCCTCGGCGCCTCGGCGGGCGCGCTTTGCGCCGGGCCGGCCTGGGCCTGGGGCGGCTGGGCGGCGGTTTGCTGGGTGGGTCTGGCCTTTGCCGCAGCGGCGTTCTTGCTGCATCTCATGGAACGTACGACGCTGCGGAGGCCGCGCGTCTTACGTCAAGGATAGCTAGCTCAGGTGGTGCACTTTGCCCGTGCCGTAGACCGGCGTGGGCAGGCCTTCCATTCGTGCCTTCAATTGCAGCGACAGAAACTGGGAGTAGTGGCGCGACTGGTGCAGGTTGCCGCCATGGAACCAGAGACCTGGCTGATGGGTCGGCTTCCACATATTGCGCAGCTCGCCTTCCCAAGGCCCCGGGTCCTTCTTCGTATCGGACCCCAAGCCCCAGCATTTCCCCACCTTGTCGGCCACTTCCTTGGAGATGAGCTGCGCCGCCCAGCCGTTCATCGAGCCATAGCCGGTGGCATAGACGATGAGATCGGCCGGCAGCTCGCTGCCGTCGCTCAGGATCACCGAGTGCTCCGTGATGCGATCGACGCCGACGCCGCTCCTCAGCTTGACCTTGCCTTGGGCGATCAGTTCCGAGGCGCCGACATCGATGTAATAGCCGGAACCGCGCCGCAGATATTTCATGAAGAGGCCGGATTCGTCATCGCCGAAATCCAGCATGAAGCCGGCCTCCTCCAGCCGTCGATAGAGGTCGGCATCGCGCTTCTTCATCTCCGCATAGACCGGGATCTGGAAGGTATGCAGGATCTTGTAGGGGATGGAGGCGAAGATGAGATCCGCCTTGTCGGTGGTGATGCCGTTCTGCACCGCCGCTTCCGAATAGAGCGAGCCGAGGCCGAGTTCCATCAGGGTCTCGGATTTGGAAATGTGGGTCGATGAGCGCTGCACCATCGTTACATCGGCGCCGTGCTCCCAGAGATCGGCGCAGATGTCGTGGGCGGAGTTGTTCGAACCGATCACCACGCATTTCTTGCCGCGATAGCGGTCGCCGCCGGGATGCTTGCTGGAATGGTGTTGCTCGCCTTTGAAGGTCTCGGCGCCCGGATAATGCGGCATGTTCGGCACGGCGGACATGCCGGTCGCCAGCACCATTTGCTTCGGGCGCAGGGTCATGGGCTTGCCGTTGCGCACCACTTCCACGGTCCATTCTCCCTTGGCCGCGTCGTAACTGGCGCTCTTGCACTCGGTGGAGCCCCAATAGTTCAGCTCCATGATCCGGGCATACATTTCCAGCCAGTCGCCGATCTTGTCCTTCGGCGAGAAGACCGGCCAGTTGTCGGGGAAGGGGAGGT
>DASYDA010000354.1:0-5089 GCA_036499865.1 Dongiaceae bacterium
TCGAGGTCGATCAACCCATCCTGCCGCACCGGCAGATAGGTGACCTTGAAGCCTTCGAGCTCCAGATGCCGGCAGGAATCGAGCACGCATTTATGCTCGGTCACCACGGTGATGATGTGGTTTTTGCGGTCCTTCTGGAAATGCGCGACGCCTTTCAGCGCCAGATTGTTGGATTCCGTCGCTCCGGATGTGAAGATGACTTCCTTCTCGTCGGCGCCGATCAAAGCCGCGATCTGGGCGCGCGCCTTCTCCACCGCCTCTTCCGCTTCCCAGCCATAACTGTGGTTGCGGGAATGCGGGTTGCCGAAATGCTCGGTGAAATACGGCAGCATCGCCTGGACCACCCGGGGATCGCAGGGCGTGGTCGCCTGGTAATCGAGATAGATCGGCAGCTTCGGCCGATTCTCGCGATTGGCGGTGGCATTCACATTCATATTCATATTCATGCGGTCTGTCTCACTCCCTCAAGCGGCCGGCTGTATCTGTCGGTCGCCGCTTTGTATATGGGTCCAAGCGGCGACGAATGCATCGATATCCGCCGGTATATTTCCCCACCCCAAACTGATTCGGACGGATCGCGCCGCCGTCGCCGCGTCGAAACCCATCGCGCTGACGACATGGCTCGGCTTCACCTTCCCCGAAGAGCAGGCGGAACCCGCGCTGACCGCGATACCGGCCAGATCGAAGGCCATTACCTGCGTTTCCGACGGTTTCGTCCCGGTGGCGATGCAGATCGTATTCGGCAGGCGCGGCGCTTCAATGCCCAAAATGCACGCTTCCGGTGTCACGGCCAAAAGCCGCTTTTCCAGCAGCGCGCGCAAGGCCGAAACCTTCTCCGCTTCGCCACTATCGAGCTCTCCGACCGCGGCACCGAGGCCGGCGATGGCCGGCGCATTCTCGGTACCGGCGCGCCGATTGCGCTCCTGACCGCCGCCTTGCAGCAGCGGTGCGATCTCGTGATGGCCGAGCGCCGCCGAGTTCAGCACCAGCGCGCCGACGCCGAGCGGCGCACCGAACTTATGCCCAGAGATGGACAGGTAATCAGCACCCAGGGCTGCCAGATCCACCGGGATGCGGCCGATCGCCTGTGATGCATCGCAATGGAACTGGGCGCCGAATTCGTGCGCTAGCCGCGCCGCTTCCGCGACCGGCTGGATGACGCCGGTCTCGTTATTGGCCAGCATCACGGAAACCAAAGCCGGCTCACCGGATTCCATCAGGAGGGTGCGCAGATGATCGAGATCGATCACACCGTTGCGGTCGACGCGAATGACCGAAGCACCGGTGGCCAAAGCCGGCTTCAGGATCGAATCATGCTCGATCGCCGAAACGATCAAGCGCCGGGCACCCCGATTGGCGAGCATCAGCGCATTGGCTTCGGTGCCGCCGGAAGTGAAGACCACATCCTGTACCTTGGCGCCGAGCAACGCCGCCAGTTGCGCACGCGACTGATCGATCAGACGCCGCGCGTCGCGGCCGAAGCCATGCACCGAAGACGGATTGCCGCAAATCTCCGTCGCCGTCACCAGCGCATGGCGGGCCGCAGGGCGCAAAGGCGCCGTCGCGTTCCAATCCATGTAAATCCTGCGCTGCATATTCGGCGTGATCCTAAATGGCGGCGCTATTCCGCGGCGACCGGCGTGTCCGGTAACGACGCCGGATTGACAGGGGCGGGAGCGGCGCCGGCGACAGCCGTATCAGCCCCATTCTCTTTCCGCACCGTTCCAGCTTTGCCCAGCACCCGCTTCTCGCAGACATCCGCCAGCGAGATCGAGTTCAAGAACAGATGGATCTGATGCGAGAGCTCTTCCCAGAGATCGTGGGTCAGGCAGCGACTCTTATCGCTGTGACAGCCGGTTCCGGAATTCGGCTTGCAGCGCGTGGCGCGGATCGGCTCGTCCACCGCCATGATGGCGTCGGAGATCCGGGTATCATCGGCGCTGCGGGCCAGCAGATAGCCGCCACCCGGCCCACGCACGGACTTCACCAGCCCGGCGCGTCGCAGCCGCGCAAACAACTGCTCCAGGTAAGAGAGTGAAATCTCCTGGCGGGTGGAAATATCGGCCAAAGCCACCGGCCGCCCATTGCTGTGGCCGGCGAGGTCCACCAAAGCCATTACGGCATAGCGCCCTTTGGTGCTCAGTCTCACGGCAGGTCTCCTTAGCTATTCCGCCGAAATCCGTTCGGCCGCGCTATCGCGGGCAGCCGAATGGGCTTCGTCCGGCATGGTCAAATCCCCATTCAAATGGGGAGCCCCGTTCACATGCGGGGCGCCGTTCTGCAATTCGGCCTCGAGCGCGCTGACGCGCGCCTGGAGCCGGGAAATCTGGTCCAGTAATCCATCCATCGCCCGCGCCACCGGATCGGGCAATTCGCGGCCGGGGATGCCGTAAGCGTCGAAATCGGTGCAGGAGCCGCGCGGCTGCACCACGCGAGCCGGAATACCGACCACGGCGACGCCGGCCGGGACATCCTTCACAACCACGGCATTGGCGCCCACGCGGGCATTCCGGCCGACGACGATATCGCCCAGGATCTGTGCACCGGCGCCGACGATCACCCCGTCTTCCAAAGTGGGGTGGCGCTTCGTATTGATCTGCGAAGCCGAATTGACCGAGGGCGAAATGCCGCCCAGGGTGACATCGTGATAGAGCATCACATCGTCACCGAGGATAGCGGTCTCACCGATCACCACGCCCATGCCATGGTCGATGAACAGCCGGCGGCCGATTCGAGCGCCCGGATTGATCTCGATACCGGTCAAAAACCGCGAAATCTGGGAAATTACCCGGGCAAACGTGTAAAAGCCGGCGCCATGGACTCGATGCGCCAAACGATGAATCAGCACCGCATAGAAGCTGGGATAGGCCAGAATGACCATGAGCCGCGACCGCGCAGCCGGGTCACGAGCCATCGTTGCATCAACTTCTTCCGTTATCCGCTTGAAAATTCGCATCGCCATCGTGTTTACTGTCGCGCCGCCGGGGCATCCTAAAGTTGATGGCAGTGCTCGGATATGATTCCGGGAACGACCATCACGGGCTCAGGAGGATATATAATATGCCCGACTAGGGTGGTCAAGAATTAGCACTCCGGTAAAGCCTTATAAGCCAGGGGATGCCCCCTTGGCGAACTAGGGTATTCGACGCGTCGGCGGATCCGCGATACCGCAGGTAACCCATTGCTAAAGCAAAGAAAAACCAACCGCACATGCCGGAAATCATTCTGAACGGGCCGGAAGGCCGCCTGGAAGGCCGCTATCATCAGAGTAGCACGCCGAATGCTTCGATCGCGCTGATGCTGCACCCACACCCTCAGCACGGCGGGACCATGAATAATAAGGTGGTCTACTCGCTGTACCAATCCTTCCAGCGCCAGGGATTCTCGGTGCTGCGGTTCAATTTCCGCGGTGTCGGCCGGTCGCAGGGCAAGTTCGATCGCGGCGAGGGGGAATTGAGCGACGCCGCCGCCGCCTTGGACTGGCTGCAGTCCTGGAACCAGAATGCGCCGCAATGCTGGATCGCAGGCTTTTCCTTCGGTGCCTGGATCGGAATGCAGCTCCTGATGCGCCGGCCGGAGATCAGCGGCTTCATCTCGGTGGCGCCGCCCGCCAATGTCTATGATTTCAGCTTCTTGGCGCCCTGCCCGTCTTCGGGCCTCATGGTCCAGGGCGACCAGGATACGGTCGTCCCCCAGGAAGCGGTCACCAAGCTGGTGCAGAAGCTCAGCCATCAGCGCGGCATCAAGATCGACTACCGGACGATTCCCGGTGCGACGCATTTCTTCAACGAGCATCTCGATCAGCTCGCCGAAACCGTCGATCAATATCTGGGACAGGCGATTCCCGAGGTCACCGCGAAAGCCCGCGCCGGACGCTGATCTCGGTTCCGCTATGGGCGATGCAGCACGCCGCCGGTCAGCGGCTGCTGGATGCCCGTGGTGCCGGGGAAGCTGATCGGCAGGCGGTGCAGGGAGCGCACCGCCATATAGGCGAAAGCCTGTGCTTCGATCATGTCGCCGTCCCAGCCGATCGCCTCGACCGGGTCCACCGCCGCGCCTAAACGAGCCCGCAGCGCCGCCATCAGTACTGGATTGTGGCGCCCGCCTCCGCAAACCAGCCATCGCTTCGGCGCCGCCGGCAGATGCCGGAGGGCCGCCCGCACCGTCGCCGCCGTGATGGCGGTGAAGGTGGCCGCGCCATCCGCGGCGCTCAAGTTTTCAATGGAAAAACCTTTAAAAGCATCACGATCCAGGGACTTTGGGGCCGGCCGACCGAAATAGGGCATCTCCAGGAAGCGTCCGACCGCCACCTCATCCACCTTCCCGCTTTGCGCCAAGATGCCGCCGTGATCCACCGGCTGGCCGGTATGGCGCATCGCCCAATCGTCGATCAGCGCATTGCCGGGGCCGGTATCGAAAGCGATCAGGCTGCCATCGGCGCCGATATAGGTGACATTGGCGACGCCCCCGACATTCAGCATGGCGATGGGCCTATCCAGCCCTTCGGCCATCGCCCGGTGAAAGACCGGCGCGAGCGGAGCACCCTCGCCGCCCGCCGCCATATCGGCGCTGCGGAAATCGTTCACCACCGGAATTCCGGTCAATTTGGCCAGCAACGCGCCGTCACCGATCTGGCGGGTGCGGTGCTTCTCCGGCTCGTGGAGGATGGTCTGGCCGTGGAAGCCGACCACCCCGATCTCCGCCGGTTTCATCCCGGCCTTGGCAAGGAGTTGCTGAACCGCCGCCGCGTGGCGCTCAGTGAGCGTGCGCTCCAGGCCGGCCGGCGGATCCCAATGCCCATAGGCACCCTTCAATCCCGCCCGGAACGGGGGATCATAGGCCTCGCCGAGCCCCGGCCCCTTGGTGAAGATATGCGTGCCATCGGTCCTGATCAGGGCGGCGTCGATGCCGTCGCCGCTGGTGCCGCTCATCAGCCCGATCGCCCAGATGTTCCCGGTCTCAATCTCATTACCCTGAGCCACGTGACCCTCTTCACCCTGGAATGATGCTGTAGCAAGTGTTAAACCACGGCCGTCTCCAAATCCAGGCGCTACCCATGACCGACGTCAAATCCGAATTCCTGCGGCAG
>DASYDA010000355.1:0-4012 GCA_036499865.1 Dongiaceae bacterium
CCCGCTTCGGCAGGCAACGCAGCAATCCGACGGTATAAGGATGGCGCGGATTGTTGAAGACGTCCCGCGTGCTGCCTTCCTCCACCAGCGTGCCGGCATAGAGCACGCCGACCCGATCGCACATGCGGGAGATGACCGCCAGGTTGTGGCTGATGAACAGGATCGACGTGGAGAACTCGCCGCGGAGCTTAACGATCAGGTCCAGCACTTCCGCTTCGACCGTGGCGTCGAGACCGGTGGTCGGCTCGTCGAGAATCAGCAGCTTGGGGTCGATGGAAAGCGCCATCGCGATGGCGACGCGCTGCTGCATCCCGCCGGAAAGCTGATGCGGATAACGCTCCAGAACGGGCCCCGGATCGGCGATCCGCACGCGATTCAGCATGGCTGCCGAACGATCCCGCGCCTCCGCCTCCGAACAACCGCGCAGGCGGAAAATTTCCGACATCTGCAGGCCGATGCGGAGCGACGGATTGAGGGCCCGGCCCGGATCCTGGTAGACCATCGACATCGTGTTCGCCCGGAGCTGGCGCAACTGGCCCTCACCGAGGCTCATGATGTCGCGGTCATCCACCAGGATGCGGCCGCCGCGGATGCGGCCGTTGCGCGGAAGATAGCGGACCGTCGCCAGCGCGACCGTCGATTTGCCGCAACCGGATTCGCCGACCAGGCCATAGGACTCGCCCCGCCCGATCCGGAAGCTCACCGAACGCAGGATCTGCCGGTCGTGACCGCGCACGCGATAGGCAAGATCGAGATTCTGTATCGACAGCGCGTCGGGGGCCGTCGCGACATTTGGGGCCGGCGCGGTATTGCCCGCCGGTTCTCGGCTTTGCACGGTTGCTTCCACGGTCACGTCTCGAACACTCCATGGATCGCGTCGGCAACAAGATTGACCGCGACCACGAGCGAGGCGATCGCCAATGCATCGAACAGCACGGTCCACCAGAAACCGCCGTCGATCAATCCATAACTCTCCGAAATGGCGAGGCCCCAATCCGGCGATGGCGGCTGGATGCCGAAGCCGAGAAAGCTCAGCGTCGCCACCGTGAAGATGGCATAGCCGAGCCGCACGGTGGCTTCGACCAGGATCGGCGGAACCACATTGGGCAGCACTTCGACGAACATGATGTAGAAGGCGTTTTCGCCGCGTAAGCGGGCCGCCGCCACATAGTCGAGCTCGCGTTCCAGCAACACGGCCGAACGCACCGTGCGGGCGATGATCGGCGAGAATATGACTCCGATGACGATCACCACGGTGACGCTGGACGTGCCGAGCGCCACCAGGCAGAGCAAGGAGACGATGATCAGCGGGAGCGCGAGGAAAGCCTCGACCAGGCGGCTGATGACGTCATCCACCGCGCCGCGGAAATACCCCATGACGAGGCCGAGCGCCGTTCCGAGCAATGTGCCGAGGATGGTCGACAGCGGCGCCATGATCAGGATGTCGCGCGCACCGACGATCACCCGCGAGAAGATATCGCGGCCGAGCGAATCCGTGCCGAACCAATGATCCGCCGATGGGCCCGTCAAGGCGCTCATGAGGTCGTCGGCATAGGGGTCGACCGGCACCAGGCTTTGGCCGAACAGCGCGCAGCCGATCCAGAACAGCAACACCACCATCCCGACCAGGAAGGTCGGCGAGCGCAGGAGCAGGCGCAGCCTCTCGTTTCGCGCTTTCGCGGTACTTCCAGGATCGATCGCGCCCGGTGCTTCCGTAACCGCCACGCTCATTCGACGGCTCCGAAATGGATCCGGGGATTGAGCGCCGAATAGAGGAGATCGGCCAGCAAGGTTGCCGCGGTATAGATGAAGCCGATGGTGAGCACGCCCGCTTCCAGCATGGGAAAATCCTTACCGCGGGCTGCCGCGTAAATCAGGCTCCCGATTCCCTGATAATGGAACAGGACCTCCACCACGACCAATCCGCCGATCAGATAGCCGACCTGGGTCGCGATCACCGTGATGGTTGGCAGCAGGCTGTTCCGCAGCACATGGCGAAAGAGCACCACCCGCCGCGGCAAGCCCTTCAAGGTCGCGGTCCGCGTGTAGTCGGCATCCAGGGCCTCGATGGTGCCGGCCCGCGCCATGCGCGCGATATATCCGAACAGCACCAGGAATAAAGGCAAGGATGGCATCAGCAGGTAGTGGATTTGGGTGAAAATGCCGGCGCCGTCGGGCCAGCTCGCTGAAACCGGAAGCCAGTTGAGCCAGACGCCGAAGATGAGGATCAGCACGATCCCGGTGACGAATTCCGGCAGCACGGTCGCCGAGAGACCGGCGACTGTAATGATCCTGTCGATCGGCCGGCCGACATGAAGCGCCGCCCAGACGCCGCCCAGGATACTGATCGGAACCACCAAAACGAAGGCCACGGCACCGAGTTTCAGCGAATTCACCAGCGCGGTGGCGATCATCGGCGCGACCGGAGCCCGGAAGCTGTAGGACATGCTCATATCGCCGACGAGGAAGTTCGTGATCCAGTCCCAATATTGGACCAAGGCGGGACGGTCGGCACCCAGCTGGTGATTGAGGTTGGCCACCGCTTGGGCATCCGCCAGGGGCCCGAGGATCGCGCGGCCGACATCGCCGGGAAGGAGCTGCCCCCCGACGAAAACCAGAACGCTGAGCAGCCACAGCGTCACCGCCGAAAGCAACAGCCGTTTCAGCAGGATCCGCCCAAAGGTCACGCGCTTCACCTGAATTATCCGCAATCCGTCATCGGGTTAAGCCTCTCCATCTGGAAACGCAGCCACGGAAGAAATGTGCCGGTAACGTCGGCAGAACTCCACAGAAGAATATGAAAAGGCATCGCTCTGCGCACGCAGAATATGCTGGAAGTGACTCTCGCTGTCACGTCGAGGCCGCGGGTTATGGGCGGCGGGGACGGGTATCCGCACCAGCGACGCCCGGATGGTTCGGAGCGGCGCGTCAGCCCCGGGGCGATTCGCTCGGCCCCCTCGACGCCGGTTTTCTGGCGCCTTTTGCGCTGTAAACCCGCGCAGAGAAGGCGTCGATCACGGGCTGGAGCGTTTTTCCCGCCGGAACCACATCATCCGGGGGAATCACCGATTCGCGCAGCCTGGCCACGATCGCGGACATCCTGGGCGGCGCCGACCGCCCGGTGCTGTCGAGCGCGTGGAGCGCGACAACGGCCACCGAAGCCAGGGCCGCATCCAGGCATCGGCCGACCGTCTCGGCCTTCTCCCAGGCCAGGAATACTGGGCTTGCCACATCCGTCTGCCCGTAGCCCGCACCCTCGCCCAGCGGCAGGAAGGTGTGCTGCGCGGCAGTGCGGGCCTGTTCCGACAGTCCGAGTATGGTCCAGGGGACATAGCGAAACGGCTCGAAGCCCTCGCCCATGGGAAGCCAATGCGGCAGGCCGGAAATCGCGCCGTTGAGCAGGCTGGCTGCATGCCGCTCGCAGAGCAGGCAGAGATCCGCCCAGGCGGCGGCAAGCCCATCGAGCGCCGTCGACGCGGCTGCATTGTGAAAACCGCCATTGCTGATGCAGCGCCCGTTCGGATACCGCGCATCGGGTGGCAAGTAGATCGGATTATCGGTAACCGCCGACAGCGACCGCTGGGCCACCGTCTCGGCTTCCCGGGTCGCCTTCAGCACCTGCGCCACGATCTGCGGGATGATCCGATAGCTTAAGGGGGCCTGGTAAGGGCGGCGGTCGGTGCTCGCCCCGTCGAGATACCGGAACAAGCTTTCGATCACCTCTTTGGAGAACGGATCCTGCCACAGATCTCCAAGCACGGGCTCGAAATGGTCGATCGGCGCCTTGAACGCCTCGATCGCCAAGGCCGCGACCTCCAGCGCGATCTCCATGCGCCGCCCCGCCGCAATGGCGGCGTCCGCGATGAGAGCCGCGGCGCAGGGAGAACCGTTGGTCAGCGCGTTCGCCTCCTTCGGCTCGAATTCGTATTCCGCCGAGAAGCGGGAAAACACATGGGCCAGCGCATTCATTTCGCCGCCGCAGGCATTGCCCTCCATGGGAATATCGGGCAAC
>DASYDA010000356.1:0-4212 GCA_036499865.1 Dongiaceae bacterium
GGCGAGGGCGATCTGATGCTTCAACTGGTCCTTGACCTCGTCCAGCGATTTCGTCGTTCCGGGCGTGACGGAAAGGATATGCGCAATATGGATGCCGAAGGCACTGGTCAGCGGCGCCGAGGTGCCGCCGGCCGGCACGGCGAAGACCGCGTCGGCAATCTCTTTCGGCAGCTTGTCCTTGGTCACCTTGCCGAGCTGAACCGGATCGCCGCCGGTCACCTGCTTGACCGCGTCCTTGTAGTCCGTGCCGCCTTTGATCGCCTGTTCAATCTTGTCGGCGGTCGGTTGGTCCTGGACCACGACCTGCTCGACCTCATGGATCTCCGGGGTCGAGAACTGCGCTTTCTGCGACGCGTATTCCTGGGCGATCTCGTCGTCGCTGACGGCAACCGTGCTGGCGACATCCTCGGGCGACAGCGCGACGACCGAGGCCGCGCGATATTCCGGCGCCTTGTATTGGTCGGCATGGTCTTTCAGGTATTTTTGCAGCGTGGCGTCGTCGGGATCGGCGATCTTGGTCATCGCCGCGACCGGCACCAGCAGGACGTCGGCGGTTCGCTGCTGCTGGGTCTGCAGATAGACTTCCTTGGTCAGCGCCTGCGGCACCACGACGCCGGTCACCGTGGCGCTATAGACCGACCGCGAGATCAAGTTCGAGCGGACCAGGCTGACGTAAGCCGGTTCGGTCAGATTGTTCCGATCCAAGGCGGCCTCGAAACGGTTGCGGTCGAATTGGCCCTGGTCGTTCTTGAATTCGGGATCGGCCTGGATCTCGGCCACCGCCATATCCTGCGAGAAACCAAGACCCTGCCTCCGGGCGAACTCCTCCAGCAGCTTGCTGTTGACGGCGCGCGAGATGACCTGATTGACGCCACCGAACTGGGAGAATTGCTGCGCGGAGATCTGAACGCCCTGGGACTGCGAGAACTGGTTGATCGCATTCTTCAGGTCGTCGCGGAATTCCGCCTGGGTGTATTGCGCGTCGCCAATCTGCGCCACCGGTTTTTGGGTCTGGTCGCCACGGAAAATGTCGCCGATGCCCCAAAGCGCGAAAGCGGCGATGAGCACCACGAACAGGATCTTGACGACCATCGACGAGGTTTTGGAACGAATAGAAGTCAGCATGGGCGGTTTCGGTCCTGATTGAGAAAAATCGGCTTGGCTCCGGACATTCCGGCGGCGGGAAATCGGCGCGCATCATAAGGATGCCCCCCTTTGGCCGCAACCCTGCCCACCGGCGGGTAGCTGCTCCCGAGACCGCTGTGTTAGAAAGCCTAATCCGGCGCAACGCCGAGACCGAAAACCGAGGGGGACCTATGGGACCGATTCAACCCGGCATGATCTGGATAGGCTGGATAACCCTGGTCACCCTGATCCTTTACATCGGTGTGGGCATGTGGGTCAGCCGGATGCGGGTTCGCGAGCGGGTCAATGCACCGGCGATGACCGGAACCCCGGCCTTCGAGCGCGTGGCGCGGATCCATTCGAACACCCTGGAGCAGATGGTACCCTTCCTGGTGGCCCTTTGGCTCTGCGCCTGGGCCTGGGCACCGCTGCCGGCGGCGATCTGCGGCGTGGTCTGGCTGTTCGGCCGAGCGGTCTACGCTTTCAGCTATTTCGGCAATCCCGCCCGCCGGGCACCGGGCTTTGCCCTGGCCATGCTGGCCTTGGTGGTGTTGATCGTCGGTGCCGGTTTCGGTCTTCTGCGGCTGGCGGTCGTGCTCGGCTAACGTTTGGGAATTCGCGGGTAAATTCGAGGGACAAAATGGCGAAGCTTCGGCATCTGGTGGCCGGCAATTGGAAGATGAATGGCAGCAGCGCCATGGCGGCGCTGTTGATCGACGAATTGCGGGCGAAAGCGGGGGAAATGCCCTGCGACCTGCTGGTTTGCCCGCCATTTCCCTACCTGATTCCCGCCGCCCAGCGGCTTGAAGGCAGTCCCATCGCGCTCGGCGCCCAGGACTGCGCCACGGCGGAATCCGGCGCCCATACCGGCGACGTCTCCGCCGTCATGCTGAAAGACGCCGGCTGCAGCTATGTGATCGTCGGCCATTCCGAGCGTCGCACCGATCACGGCGAATCCAGCGCTCTGGTGGCCGCCAAAGCCAAGGTCGCGCAATCGAGCGGGCTCAGCGCCATGATCTGCGTCGGCGAGACCAGCGAGGAGCGCGATGCCGGCAAGACCCTGTCGATCGTCGAATCGCAGATCGTGAACTCGATTCCGACCGATTCTAGCGACGCCAACCTCGTGGTGGCTTACGAGCCGATCTGGGCGATCGGAACCGGCCGCACGCCAACCGCCGGCGATGTCGAGGCCGTCCACCGGCAGATTCGGCAATTGTTGGTGGCTGGAGTCAAAAACGGCGCCGCGGTGCGAATCCTCTATGGCGGTTCGGTAAAACCCTCCAATGCCAAGGAGTTGATGGCGGTTTCCGAGGTCAACGGTGCCTTGGTCGGCGGGGCCAGCCTGAAATCTGCGGATTTCCTGGGCATCGCCGCCGCTTGCACCTGAAAGCCAGGGGACAACCCCTTCATTCGGCACTGGAATTCGGTGCTGGAATTCCCATCTCAAACGGTCTAGAACCCGGCGCGCAGCAGCGTTTGGAGCAGCCAAGAGACCATGCCCAGTATTGTCCATAACCTTATCCTGGTGATCCACATCCTCCTGGCGGTCAGCCTGGTGGGGATCATCGTGCTGATGCAACGCAGCGAAGGCGGCTTGGGCGGTCTGGGTGGCGGCGGTTCCGGCGGCATGGGCGGCTTCCTCGCCGGGCGCACGCAAGCCAATATGATCACCCGCACGACCGGCATTCTCGCGGCCAGCTTCTTCATCACCAGTCTGGTCCTGGCCTATAGCGATCATCGCATGGGCAATACCGGTCCGTTGGTGCCTGCAAGCACCCAAACCGCGCCGGCCACCACGAATGGGCAAGCGCCGGTCACCGGCAATGTCGAAACTCCGGCGGCCCCGGCGGCGCAAACCCCAGCGGCGCCAACGACCGACTCGGGAACGGCGACTCCACCGGCGGCACCGGTTCAGCCCGCACAACCGGCTCAGCCGGCTGCACCCAGCGGCCAGTAATTTCTTGAAATCGCACGATACCCCGCCGGCAAGTCAGCAGCACTTGCCGGGACGCCCCGACTTGTTTCATAAAGATCTCCCATGACGCGATTTATCTTTATCACCGGCGGCGTGGTCTCCTCTCTCGGCAAGGGTCTTTCGTCAGCAGCGCTTGGCGCTTTGCTGCAGGCGCGAGGATTCAAGGTCCGGTTGCGGAAGCTGGATCCTTATCTCAATGTCGATCCGGGCACGATGAGCCCGTATCAGCATGGCGAGGTCTATGTCACCGATGACGGGGCGGAGACCGATCTCGATCTCGGCCATTACGAGCGCTTCACCGGGATCTCCAGCCGCAAGTCCGACAGCGTCACCACCGGCAAGATCTACCAGGGCGTGATCGCCAAGGAGCGGCGCGGCGACTATCTCGGCGCCACCATCCAGGTCATTCCCCACGTCACCGATGCCATCAAGGATTGGATCAAGGCCGATCTCTCCGACGAGGATTTCGTGCTTTGCGAGATCGGCGGCACGGTCGGCGACATCGAGAGCCTGCCGTTCCTGGAAGCGATCCGCCAGCTCGGCAACGAGCTCGGGTCGGAGCGCACGATGTTCGTGCATCTCACTCTGATCCCCTTCATCCCGGCCGCCGGCGAGCTGAAGACCAAGCCGACGCAGCATTCGGTGAAGGAGCTGCAATCGGTGGGTATCCAGCCAGATATTCTGCTCTGCCGCTGCGATCGGGAAATTCCGGCGGAGAGCCGGCGCAAGATCGCGCAGTTCTGCAATGTCCGCCCCTCGGCGGTCATCCAGGCCCTCGATGTCGATACCATCTATGCCGTAACCGGCGCCTATCACGCGGAAGGCTATGACGACGAAGTCTGCCGTCATTTCGGCCTCGACGTCCCGGCGCCGAACCTGAAGCCGTGGAACGAGACGGTCGAGCGCATCCGGCATCCGGAAGGCGAGGTGAACATCGCCATCGTCGGCAAGTACACCTCCTTGCTCGACGCCTACAAATCGCTGGCGGAAGCCCTGCGGCATGGCGGCATCGCCAACAACCAGAAGGTCAATCTCAACTGGATCGATTCGGAGATCTTCGAGCGCGAGGATGCCGTCCAGCATCTCGAAGGCGTCCATGGCATCCTGGTCCC
>DASYDA010000357.1:0-9967 GCA_036499865.1 Dongiaceae bacterium
TGGCGATCTTTTGGATAAGGATGTCGTGCAGGTCGTCGAGCGCGATATTCGCTATGTCCAGGAGCGCCTCAACCGTGCCGTCGTCGTGGATCCAGCGCAGCAGGAGCGGGACAAGGTCGATTTCGGTGCGGCTGTCGCGACCATCGATGAGAATGACGTCAAACGGCGTTTTGAGATCGTCGGTGAAGACGAGGCCGATCCCACCAAGGGCAAACTGTCCTGGGTCTCGCCCTTGGCGCTCGCTCTCAAAGGGGCGAAGACCGGCGATATCGTCGTCTGGAAACGCCCGGCCGGCGATCTCGAGCTCGAAGTCACCTCGATCGAATATCCCGTCGCATAAATTATCGCCGTAAATTATCGCCGTATAAATTGTCGCGGCCCCACGCCCTTTTCAGGTTGTGAACCAATAGGTCGCGGCGGTATCATTTTGGCATGAAATTGGTTTAATCTTCGAACCGACCGGAGAGACGCAATGCCGCTCGGAAACCTGGCGCAAGTGAGGGTTCGAGAACCGGGGCTTCCGCGCTTCGATCCCGGCGTCGAGCGCTATCTGCTGCCCGGGCTCGGCGGACTCGTTCTCCATCTCTCGCCCGGCGATCGGCTGGAAATCATCGATCGGGAAGGCAGGCAGGGCTGCGCCATCGCCGCCTTCGGGGCCGGCGGCCGCGCGGATCTCGCAGCCTTGGGGCTGAAGGCGGATACGGAAAACGAGGGGCTCAACAGGCTGCTGCGGGGTGAAGGAGAGAACGGCCCGGCACTCGCCCGAAGCCTGCGCGCGCGGGGCATCCCGCCGCGGATCGATCGCATCGCCATGCTGCTGGGCGGCGATTCCCGGCCGGGTGATTCCGCTTCCGTTCGCGCCGAGCGCGCGATCGACGTGATCCTGCATGCACCCGGCCCCGATCGCCTTGAAGACGATGCGCTGCCGGCGACCGATCTCAGTGTGATCGTCCATCGCGCCGCCTTGTCGCCGCTGGTCGAGATGCCGCTGCCGGAGCCGCTCGGCGATGTTGTCGCCGAATATCGCGTGCCGCGCTGCACCGCGCTTTCCTATGAGGTGCAGGAAGGCCAGTTCATCCAGATCATCGATGTGGCCGGCCGGCAGTGCTCCGACTTCCTCGCCTTCGATGCGCGGCGCCTGCAAAGCGGTGTCGAGCGTGGCCTCGACATGACGACCACGCGCACGCTGCTCGGCATGATCTATCCCGGCCCCGGCCTTGCCTCCAAGTTTTTCGACGTCGATATGCAGCCGCTGATCGAGGTGGTGCGCGACACCGTGGGCCGGCATGACACCTTCGGATTGGCATGTACCGCGCGCTTCTATGAGGATGCCGGCTATCCCGGCCATCCAAGCTGCTCGGAGAACTTCAACAACCAGCTCGAGCGCTTCGGCCTGGCGCGGCGCCCCGGCTGGCAGGCGGTCAATCTTTTCTACAACACCGGCATCACCGCGCAGAACGCGATCTTTCTCGACGATCCCTGGTCGCGTCCCGGCGATTACGTGCTGATGCGCGCGATGAAGGATCTGGTCTGCGCCTCTTCCGCCTGCCCCGATGATATCGACGCGACCAATGCCTGGAATCCGACCGACATCCATGTCCGCATCTATGCGGCCGAAAACAGCTTCTCACGAGCGGTGGCCACTCGCATGACGCCCGATGCCGAACCCCGGTTGACGCGGGAGACCGGTTTCCATTCCCGCACCTCGGCGCTGACGCGCAATTTCATGGAATATCGCGGCTTCTGGCTGCCGAGCCGTTTCAACAATGCCGGGCCGGTGGCGGAGTATTGGGCCTGCCGCGAGAAGGCGGCGGTGATGGATCTCTCGCCCTTGCGCAAGTTCGAGGTGCTGGGCGCCGATGCGGAAGACCTGCTGCAGGCCGCGTGCACGCGGAACATCCGCAAGCTTTCCGATGGGCAGGTGGTCTATACCGCGCTCTGCTATGAGCATGGCGGCATGCTGGACGACGCCACCGTGTTCCGCATGGGGCCGGATCGCTATCGCCTCATAGGCGGCGACGAGTTCGACGGCAAATGGCTGCGCGAGCTCGCGGAGAAGAAGGGCTTCCGCCAGGTCTGGGTGAAGTCCTCCACCGACCAGCTCCATAACATCGCGGTCCAGGGACCGAAGAGTCGCGACATCCTGAAGGAGATCATCTGGACGCCGCCGGCGCGGCCGCGCGTCGATGAGATCCAGTGGTTCCATTTCACCGTGGGGCGCATCGGCGATTACAACGGCATCGCCGTGGTGGTTTCGCGCACCGGCTATTCCGGTGAACTCGGCTACGAGGTCTTCTGCCATCCGAAGGACGCGCCTGCCGTCTGGGACGCGGTGATGAAGGCGGGCGAGCCGCATGGCCTGCAGCCGCTCGGCCTCGAAGCGCTGGACATGCTGCGTATCGAAGCCGGCCTGGTTTTCGCGAATTACGAATTCGACGACCAGATCGATCCTTTCGAGGCCGGGATCGGTTTCACCGTCGCCACGAAAGGCAATGAGGAATTCGTCGGCCGCGAAGCCGTGCTTCGCCGCAAGGAGCATCCGCAGCGCGCGCTGGTCGGCCTCGAAATCGAGGGCAAGCAGGCGGTCGGCCACGGCGATTGCGTCCATGCCACGGGTTCACAATCGCGCGCCCAGGTGGGCGTCGTCACCAGCAGCTGCCGCTCGCCGCTTCTCGAAAAGAACCTCGCGCTTTGCCGCATGGACGTTAATTATTCGGCGATCGGCACCGAGGTCGAGATCGGCAAGATCGACGGCCAGCAGAAGCGCCTGCCAGCGCGCGTCGTGCGCTTCCCGTTCTACGATCCGGAAAAGAAGAAACCGCGCGGTTAGTGTCAGACTCAAGCCGGAACCTTTATCCGTAAGCAATGGTTGTCCTGGATAAGCCTGGGGGCCGGGCGTCCGGCTGTTCACCTCCGGGCTGCGGCTTCAGGCGGTCCAATGGACAAATCCTCTCCCGGCCACGACGTCATCGTCATCGGAGCTTCCAGCGGCGGCGTCGATGCCTTGCGCAGGCTCGTGCAGGACCTGCCGGCCGATATTCCGGCATCGATCTTCGCCGTCGTCCATATCGGCGTGCAGAGCCATCTCGCCGAAATCCTCGATGCCATTTCCGAACTGCCTGTCGAACAGGGTAGGGCCGGTGCCAGGATCGAGCGTGGCAAGTTCACGGTGGCGGGCCCCGGCGCTCATCTCATGCTGCATGACGGCCATATGCTGGTATGTCGGGGGCCGCGGGAGAACATGGCGCGGCCGGCGATCGATCCGCTGTTTCGTTCAGCCGCGGCCTCTTTCGGCGGTAGGGTCATCGGCGTCGTGCTGACCGGATCTCTGAACGACGGAACGGCCGGGCTGCGAGCCATCAAGCGGTGCGGCGGGCTCGCCGTGGTTCAGGACCCCGCCGATGCATCGGTGAGCGAAATGCCGGAAAGCGCGTTGCGGCATGTCGAGATCGACCAAGTTGCGCCATTAACGGAAATGGGAGCCCTCCTGGGCCGGCTCGCCCGCCAGCCGGCCGGCGCGACGCCCGCAATTCCATTGGATATTCGTCTCGAAACCGCCATCGCGGCGCAGGATATCAGCAACATGAAGATTGATGAAAAACTCGGGAGCCTCTCGCCATTTACATGCCCGGAATGTAACGGTGCCTTGTGGGAAATCGACGACGGTTTTATGCTGCGGTACCGTTGCCACACCGGTCACGCCTTTACTGCGGAAGCCGCGTTGTCTGCGGAGACGACCGAGATCGACGTCATGCTGGAGAAATTGCTGCGCGCGCATCGCGAGCGTGCTGCGCTGACGAGGCGCATGGCGAACTCGGAGCGGGCGCATGGCAGGTGGCGGCTCGCCGATCTGTTTGCCGCGAGAGCCGAAGAATACGAGGGCGATGCGCAGCTTATGCTCAGGCTTGCAAGGCATCGCGATGATCAAACAGAAGTGAGTCAGGATGAAGAGCCCATCGGGAGAGACGCGCCGGCGCAAAGCTGATGCCGGGAAGGCGCCGCCCAAGCCGAGCGCATCCATACCGGTTGTCGGCATCGGGGCTTCCGCCGGTGGCCTGGATGCTCTTCAGGCCATGCTGCCCTCCATCATGGAAAAGAGCGGCCTCGCCTTCGTCGTGGTGCAGCATCTCGATCCGGCAAAGGGAAGTCTGCTTGCCAAGCTGTTGGGGCGCGCCAGCCCCATTCCCGTCGTCGAGATCAGCGAAACGACGCGGATCGAGGCGAACAATATCTACGTCATTCGCCCCAATACCGAATTGACGATCGTGGATGACCGGCTGCTGATTTCCCCGTTCCAGGAGGAACGCGGTTACAGAACACCCATCGACACTTTCTTTCTCTCGCTTGCGGAAGCTAAAGGGGAACGCGCCGCCTGCGTCATTCTCTCCGGCACCGGCTCCGACGGTACCCTGGGATTGCGGTCGGTCAAGGAGCAGGGCGGTCTGACCATCGCGCAGGCCGGCGCCGAGTATGACGGGATGATGCGAAGCGCCGTTTCGACAGGCCTCGTTGACTTCGTTCTGCCGGCCGATGAGATTCCGGGCAAGCTTTCGGACTATTTCCGTCATCTCGATGAAATTGATGATGAGAAGGACCCCGACGGAGTCCGCCGGGAAACCACCGACTATCTCTCTCAGATCTGCGTCCTGCTGCGCGCGCGGACTGGACATGACTTCAGCGGATACAAGGACAAGACCGTCGCGCGCCGGGTGCAGCGGCGGATGCAGGTCCTGCAGATCGATGGGGTTCAAGCCTTCATGGAGCGGCTGAGGAAGGATCCTCCGGAGCTCGACGCGTTGTTGCAGGACTTGCTGATCGGCGTCACGAATTTCTTTCGGGATCCGAAGGCATTCGACGCGCTCGAGCACGAAGTCATCGAAAAGCTGTTCGCCAACAAGGGGCCGGAAGACACGGTTCGGGTCTGGGTTCCAGGATGCTCCACGGGAGAGGAAGCCTATTCGATCGGCATTCTTCTGCGCGAGCACATGCCGAAATCGCAGGTAACGCCGCGATTGCAGATTTTCGCCAGCGACATCGACGAACAATCGCTGCAGGCGGCGCGCATCGGACGCTACCCGGCCACGATCGCGCGGGACGTGCCGGCGAAAATCCTGGAAAACTATTTCATCCGCGAGGACGGCACCTACCGGATCACCGGCGATCTGCGCGAAATCTGCCTGTTCTCCGCCCACAATCTTCTGCGCGATGCGCCGTTTTCCAAGCTGGACCTGATATCCTGCCGGAATCTGCTGATCTACTTGACTCCGGAATTGCAGAACCGCCTCATTCCGCTGTTCCATTACGCCCTGAACGATTCCGGGCACCTCTTTCTCGGCAGCTCGGAAAACGTCACCCGGCATCCGCGATTGTTCGCGACGGTGGACAAGGCGTATCGCATTTTCCAGCGCCGTCCGCAGACCGAGCGCCGCCTTCCGGAATTCCCACTGACCGCGCCCGAAAGCGTGAAGCGCGGATCAAGCCCATCCACCCGGCCGGCACAGGAGCGGGAGACGCTGCAAAGCCAGGCCGAACGGCAATTGCTGGAGCGTTTTTCACCGGCCTACGTCGTCATCAGCGCCGAGGGCGATGTACTCCACGCTTCGGCCCGCACCGGAAAATATTTCGAATTGGCGGCCGGCGCCCCGAAGACCGATGTTTTCAGCATGGCGCGGCGCGGCTTGCGTCCGGATCTGCGGGCCGGCGTTCACAGGGCGGTCAATACCGGGCAGACCGTTTCGCAAAACAACATCGTGATCGGCACCAATGGCGGCCGGCAAACCATCAATCTGACCGTGCAGCCGCTGCGACCGCCGGGAACCTCGGACTCGCTCTACATGGTCGTTTTCCAGGATCTGGGAGGGATCAAGCCCACGTCCGACGGCGAACCCACCGAAGTGGAGGAGAGCGATAATTCGAATCTGCGGCAGCTCGAGATGGAGCTGAGGGCGACCAAGGAAAGATTGCAGACCACCACCGAAGAACTGGAATCCTCCAACGAAGAGTTGAAGTCCGGTAACGAAGAGCTCTCCTCGATGAACGAGGAGCTGCAATCCGCGAACGAGGAGCTGGAGACCTCCAAGGAGGAACTGCAATCCATCAATGAGGAGCTGCAGACGGTCAATGCGGAGCTGAACGCTCGGGTCGAGGAGCTCAGCCGCGCCAACAGCGACATCGCCAATCTGCTGGAAAGCACGCAGATCGCGACGGTCTTCCTCGACCGGAATCTCTGCGTGAAGAGTTTCACGCCGGCGGCGAAGGATGTATTCCGGCTGGTGGAGAGCGATACCGGCCGCCCCATTACCCATGTTCGCGCCCGCTTCCTGTCCGACACGGTGCAGGAGGACGCGGAGAAGGTGCTGCGCACGCTTTCGACGATCGAGCGCAAGGTCGAAAGCAACTACAACGATGCGCGTTATATCATGCGCATGCTCCCCTACCGGACGGTGGACAACGTCATCGGTGGCGTCGTCATCACCTTCGTCGATGTCACTAGAATCACGGCGGCGGAAGAGCGCATCGATGAGCTGACGCGGGACTTGCGCGAGCGCTTGGAGAGCCTGGAGACGCTGCTCGATCTGGTGCCGATCGGCATCCTCATCATGGAAGACAAGCGGTCGGCGCAAATCCGCGTCAACCGCCATGGTGCGGAGTTGCTCGGGGAGTCACCCGGAAAGATGACTCTGCAGCCGATCGAATCGCCGTTGCGGCTCTTGGATAAAAGTCGCGAATTGCCACGTGCGGAACAGCCCCTGCAAATAACCGCGCGGACCGGCGAGGCGATCCCGGATTTTGAATGCGAGGTCTTGCGCACAGATGGCACGCGGTTCGATGCCCTGCTCTCCGCCGCTCCGCTGCTGGACGAAAGCGGGAAGGTGCGCGGCGGTATCGCCGCCATTCTCGACATCTCCGAGCGGAAGCGTTCCGAAGCGCAGCAGCAAGTCCTCCTGCATGAGCTTCAGCATCGTGTGAAGAACATCATCACCACGATCAGCGCTCTTGCCACCCGCATGCTCAAGGGAACGGAAAACGCTCCCGGATTCTCCGAGGCCTTTCTCGGCCGCCTCAGCGGCATGGCGCGGACGCATGATCTTTTGACCCGCGGGAATTGGCAGGGCACCGGATTGCGGGAACTCATCGTCGACGCGCTGAGGCCGTACATTTCCGCCGATGGAAACAACCTTAACCTCACGGGGCCGGCGCTCCTGCTCGAGCCGGTTGCCGCGTCCACACTCGGCATGGTGTTCTATGAACTGGCGACGAATGCGGCCAAATATGGGGCGCTGTCGTCGAGATCCGGCAGGATCGATGTGGATTGGCGACTGGAGCCTATCGATGGCGCGGACTGGGTATCGCTCACCTGGAACGAAAGCGGTGGGCCCGGGGTGAACGGCGCCGTTCTTGAGGGTTTCGGGAGCGGTTTCGTCAAGCGCAGCGTCGAGTATGAGATTTCCGGCAAGGCGGAGTTGGAACTCCGCCCCCTGGGCGCGCATTGTTTTATAGAATTTCCCGTGCGACGAAATATTCAACGCCCATCCGGAGATGGAGGAAGCGTCCGTGACGATCCGAGCCGCTGATCTCACCGGCCTGAAAGTCCTTGTTATCGAAGACAATTTTCTCGTTGCCGACGTGCTTTGCGAGAGCCTGCGCGAATATGGCTGCGAGATCGTGGGCCCGGCGCCCGATATCGATCGCAGCGAGAAACTCATCGACCAGAACATCTCCGACGGAGAAACCCTGAGCGGCGCGCTGTTGGACATCAATCTCGGCGGGTTTTTCTCTTTCCCGATCGCCGCCAAGCTTCAAGCACTGGGAATTCCCTTCATCTTTCTCACCGGCTATGACGAGAAAAGCGTCGTTCCGGTGGAATTCCAGTCGATCCGGCGGGTTTCAAAGCCCTGCGATGTCGACGAGTTGGCGGCGATCATCCGCGCCGCATTCAGATAGCCGGTCAGCCGTTGATTCGCCGAGTATTCCGATCGTTATCGCTCGCTTCCGGCCAGCGCAGCCCGCTTTCCACGTCGTTGAATTGCTTATGCGTGGATTGCGGAAAGATAGCCGAGACCAGCTTCAACAATGCCGCGAACCAGTCGTTACGGGTGACATAGGCGACCCGGGAAGGCCGCTGATCTGGGCTTCCCCAAGGCGCCATTTCCGCGATGGTGCGAATCCCCGTCCAGTCGACGCCGCCGATAAATCCGGTCAAATCGACCAAAGTCGGCATGCTCATCCGCAGCAGGCCGCCGGCCAGGGCCTCGCGGAAAGAACCGGTCAGAGCCTCACCCTCCGGCTCGCCTGAGATATCGACCCGCAATATGTTTTGAATGACCCGGATGCGGACCTTGCCATGCGCGTTGCCATGCACGACTCCGCTCTCATCCGGTGCGGTGCTCGCCGCATCGGTCGGCCCGGTTTCATTTCCCAATTTTTATTCCTTCAGCCGGCTATCACCGGCGCGGTTGCAATACCGAACCGGAGTCTGAATCGGATGGCCTCACCACCGCAAGTAGAATTCGCCCGCGGTTATTTGAGTGCGCGTCTTTGCCGGCTTCGATTGCGCGGCTTCGATGCGTCGTTTAGCCGAAACTACTTCGCCTTGGCCATGCTCTTCTGCTTGTCGCCGCCGCCGCCGGCCTGCGATTCCTTGAGATAGCTCTCCATGGAATCGTCCATCGCCTTCAGCCAGGGCGTGTGATGCTTGGGCGACATCTTGCCGGTCATGATCGATTTATAGGCATTGTCGCGGAAGCCCATGATGTTCTCCGCCTTGTGGTGCTCCCATTCCATGAAGGTCTGGTTCACCGCCTCGACGTCGAAGCTCGGATAATCGGTGAGGTCGATCAGCTCCTTGGTGTAATCGCCCTGGAACCAGATCGCGTCTTCGGCGTCCTCCAGCGTTTCCTCCCGCGCGCGCCAAGCGGCGCTGTTCTTTTTCATTTCTTCAAGCGAGGGAAGCTTTTGGCGGCCGAGAATGACGTCGCGGGCGTACCAGGCCTGCGCATCGAACATGTTGAAGGTATAGAACTGATCCTGCATGCCGATGTAATGCAGCTTCGGGTTCTGCTCCCAGACGACGCCGCGATAGAGATCGAGCGGCCACATGCGGTTCGCGGTCTTCAGGCGCAGCGAATCCGGCAGGAACGGGAAGTGATGCAGGTAGCCGGTGCAGAGGATGATTGCATCGATCTCCTTCGATGTTCCGTCCTTGAAATAGGCGGTCTTGTTCTCGACCCGCTGCAGCAGGGGCTTCTCTTCCCAGTTCGCCGGCCATTTGAAGCCCATGGGCTTCGAGCGATAGGAGCTGGTGATCGATTTCGCGCCGTATTTGTAGCATTGCGACCCGACATCCTCGGCCGAATAGCTGCGGCCGATGACCAGGATGTCCTTGCCCTTGAACTCAACGGCGTCACGGAAATCGTGCGAATGGAGAATGCGGCCGTTGAAGGTCTTGAAGCCGGGAAACTCCGGAATGTTCGGCACCGAGAAATGGCCGCTCGCGACGACGATATGGTCGAACTCATCCGTCGTCAGCTTGTCGTTCGCCAGATCATGCGCGACCACCGTGAATCTGCCGGTCTTCTCGCTGTATTCGACTTCGCGCACGGGCGTGCGGAAGCGCACCCAGCCGCGCACGCCGGCTTTCTCGACACGGCCTTTGATGTAATCCCAGAGCACGGCGCGCGGCGGATAGGAGCCGATCGGCCGTCCGAAATGCTCATCGAAGGTATAGTCGGCGAATTCGAGGCATTCCTTGGGCCCGTTCGACCAGAGGTATCGGTACATGCTGCAATGGACCGGTTCGCCGAATTCATCGGTGCCGGTGCGCCAACTGTAGTTCCAGAGGCCGCCCCAATCGTCCTGCTTCTCGTAGCAGACCACTTCCGGGATATCGGCACCCTTGGCGGCGGCGGATTGAAAGGCCCGCAGCACGGCGGTGCCCGATGGCCCCGCGCCGATAACCGCAACTCTC
>DASYDA010000358.1:0-7880 GCA_036499865.1 Dongiaceae bacterium
CGGCGGGATCGCCAGCGATCTCTGATGATCGATCTGGAACGATTTTTGGCCGGGCGTGGAAAGGAACGAAGGCCCAATGTTGTCGCCGACGCTGGAACAGACGCTGCACCGTGCGCTCGCTTTCGCCAATGAGCGGCGGCATGATTACGCGACACTCGAACATCTTCTCTTGGCGCTGGCGGACGACCAGGACGCCGTCGCGGTCATGCGCGCCTGCAATCTCGATATCGAGAAGCTGAAGCGCGAGCTGACCGACTACATCGACAACCAGCTTTCCAACATCGTCGGCAAGCATCACAACGAGGCGAAGCCGACCGCCGGCTTCCAGCGTGTGCTGCAGCGGGCGGCGATCCATGTGCAGTCATCCGGCCGCGAGGAAGTGACCGGCGCCAATCTGCTGGTCGCCCTGTTCTCCGAACGCGAAAGCCACGCCGTCTATTTCCTGCAGGAGCAGGAGATGACGCGTCTCGACGCGGTCAACTACATCAGCCATGGCATCGCGAAGGTTCCCGGTCGAAACGAGCAACGCCGGGTTCGTGGCGCCGCCGATCCGGAGGCGCCGGGTGAGCCGCCCGCCAAGAGCGGCTCCGAGGCACTCGAGGCCTATTGCGTAAACCTCAATCAGAAGGCCAAGAACGGCAAGATCGATCCGCTGATCGGCCGCGAGAGCGAGGTCAACCGCACCATCCAGGTGCTGTGCCGCCGCACCAAGAACAACCCGCTCTATGTGGGCGATCCCGGCGTCGGCAAGACCGCCATCGCCGAAGGCCTTGCGCGCCGCATCGTCAACGGCGACGTGCCGGAAGTCCTGAAGAACGCGACCATCTTCTCGCTCGATATGGGCGCGCTGCTGGCGGGTACCCGCTATCGCGGCGACTTCGAGGAGCGCCTGAAGGCGGTGGTGAAGGAACTCGAAGCCACCGAAGGCGCCGTGCTGTTCATCGACGAGATCCATACCGTGATCGGCGCCGGCGCCACATCCGGCGGCTCCATGGATGCCTCCAATCTGCTGAAGCCGGCCTTGCAGTCGGGCCAGCTGAAATGCATCGGCTCGACCACCTATAAGGAATACCGCCAGCATTTCGAGAAGGACCGCGCGCTCGTGCGCCGGTTCCAGAAGATCGACGTGCACGAGCCTTCGCAGGAAGACGCGGTGAAGATCCTGCGCGGCCTCAAGCCCTATTACGAGAAGCACCACAAGGTGCGCTACACCAACGAAGCGATCCGCGCCGCGGTGGAGCTTTCCGCGCGCTATATCGGCGACCGCAAGCTGCCCGACAAGGCGATCGACGTGATCGACGAAGTCGGCGCCGCGCAGATGCTGCTGCCGGAATCCCGGCGCAAGAAGACCATCGCGGTGAAGGACGTCGAGGCGGTGGTGGCGCTCATCGCTCGGATCCCGCCAAAGACCGTCACCAAGGACGACAAGGCGACGCTCAAGAATCTCGACCGCGACCTGAAGACCATGGTGTTCGGCCAGGATAAGGCGATCGACGCCCTGGGCTCCGCGATCAAGCTCGCCCGCGCCGGCCTGCGCGAACCGGACAAGCCGATCGGCGCCTATCTGTTCTCGGGCCCGACCGGCGTCGGCAAGACCGAGGTCGCCAAACAGTTGGCCCGCTCCATGGGCATCGAGCTCATTCGCTTCGACATGTCGGAATATATGGAGCGGCACACCGTCTCGCGTCTGATCGGCGCGCCTCCGGGCTATGTCGGCTTCGACCAGGGCGGCTTGCTGACCGACGCCATCGACCATCATCCGCACTGCGTCTTGTTGCTGGACGAGATCGAGAAGGCGCATCCGGATCTCTTCAACATCCTGTTGCAGGTGATGGATCACGGAAAGCTCACCGATCACAACGGCAAGTCGGTGGATTTCCGCAACGTCATCCTGATCATGACCACCAATGCCGGTGCGGCGATGATGTCCAAGGCGGCGATCGGCTTCGGCCGCGACAAGCGGGAAGGCGAGGACCAGGCGGAAATCGAACGCCTGTTCGCGCCGGAATTCCGCAACCGTCTCGATGCGGTGATCGCCTTCGCCAATCTGCCGGCGGAAGTGGTCGCCCAGGTCGTGGACAAGTTTATCATCCAGCTTGAGACCCAGCTGGCCGACCGCAACGTCACCATCGAGCTGTCGGACGAGGCACGCAAGTGGTTGGCAACCAAGGGCTTTGACCCGCTCTATGGTGCGCGTCCGCTGGCCAGGGTCATCCAGGACAACGTTAAGAAGCCGCTGGCCGAGGAGCTTCTGTTCGGCAAGCTGGAGAAGGGCGGTACCGTCCGCGTGGATCTCGACAAGGAGATCGATAAACTGATCTTTAAGATTGTTGAGGCAAAATCCAATCCACGTGAGGAAACCGTCGAACCGGTGGATGCTTAAGAGATGACCATCGCGACCATCATCACCATCGTAGCCGGCACCGCCGCGGTCATCGCAGCCGCGGCGGCGGCCAAGCCTCGGCCGCAGCTGAAGCCGGTGCCGGTTCGGGCGCGTAAGGGCAACCGCCTTTAGATTCACCTCGATTGAGGCGGGTATGCGGCCTTGCTACTCTGGATCCATGATCCGGAGGCGTGAGCATGGTTGAACCCAATTCAGGCGCCGAGGCGCGACTCTCAGTCTTTTCGGGAGATCAGGACCTCATCGCGGAAATTCCTGCCGGAATAGCCGATCTTCTGCATGGCCGCGCGAAAGAGCGCTATCTGCGGCGGGTGTGGCAGGCTCTGTTCTTCCTGATCCTCGTGGCATTCGTGGTTTCGTTCGCGCCACCGCCCAGTCTCACACCGGGCGAGCGCATCTCCGGCGTCGTCGCGGTGCTCGCATTCCTCGGTTATCTGGCCTACGGCTTCACGCTGCTGTGGCCGGAACGTTGGGAGCACGAATTGCTTCTGGAAGAGATCGAGCATCGCCGCCGTGTCGGAAAATGGCGCTGGGAGCCTTGACGATGCAGGCCCGGCGCGGTGAGTGCGCTTGATGAGCGTGCCTGGACGGCGCGGTGTCGTCTGGGTGGGATTCGTCGATCTCCAATCTGTGCATGACGAAGATGTGGTCGAGTTGACCGCCGCCTATGACCGGTCGCTGACCGATGAACTTCTGCGCCAGTCTGGATGATCGGATGGCACCGGCTGTTGAACAGCCGGTGCCATCCGTATCGCGCGCTTCCGCTCGCCAGGATCAGCTTTTCTTGACGATCACCACCTCGAGATATTCGCTGGGTGCCACCAGGGTGCCGTCCTTGGCGATGTTGAATCTATCCAGCAGCCCATAAATATCTTCCGCAAGCGCAATCCGGGAATCCGCGCTAACCGCGGCGAACGCCTTCGCAACCGGACCATAATAGTTGCGGAAGACATCCATCCAATGGTCGGGCGACTTGTAGCGGAAGACGAAGTTCTTGCTCTGCACCACGATGGTCGACCCGGAATTGAACAAAGAGGCAAGGTGGTCCTTGGTGCCCCATAGCGCAGGCGACTTTATCCCCGGCGCCGGCGGAACGTATTTGCCCATGGTCTTGAACAGGTTGCCGATGAAGCTGTCCGGCGTCCAATTCGCGAGGCCGATCTTTCCGCCCGGCTGGCAGACCCGCAGCAACTCTCGCGCCGCCAATTCCTGGTTCGGCGTGAACATGACACCGAAGGTCGAAAGCACGGCATCGAAACTTGCATCCTGGAAAGGCAGCGCCTCGGCATCGGCTTCCTGGAACGTGACCTCCAGGCGATCGGCCTTGGCGCGCTCGCGGCCGCGATCCAGCAGCGCGGGAACATAGTCGGTCGATACGACCTCCGCGAAGCGGCGCGCTGCGGCAAGCGTCGCATTGCCGTTGCCGGCGGCAACGTCGAGAACACGCTGATTGCTGCGAAGGTCGATGGCTTCGCAGAGGCTTTCGCCGACAATCTGCAGGGTGGTGCCGACGATGGCGTAATCGCCGGAGCTCCAGGCGGCTTGCTGCCGGCTCTTGATCGCGCTGAAATCGACTGCCGCGGGGGTGGATGTTTGAACATTCATGGATCAGGCTCCCTTTTGCATCTGTCTCTGGAAATTCGGCGTCGCGTTTTCGGGCAAAGGCCATTCGGGGATGGTCTCGCCGGATCCGCCGAAATCGGCGGGAAAGTCCTTGAACTTGGGGAGGCCGTCCCGCATCTCCAGGACGGTCTCGGCATAGTTCACGTGAACCGCCGGCTTGAAGGCGACGCTGGGGATCGTGGCGGCATAGACATCGGTCAGGCCCAGACCGGGATGATCGGTCATGATGTGACCGCCGCATTGCGTGCAGAATTGCCGGTCGCTGTTTTCGGTCTTCTTGAACCGGCCCAGGAACGCAGCGCCCTTGGTCACTTTCACGTTACTGGGCTGCCACAGGGCGAAAGCGTTCACCGGCGCGGCCGACCAGGATCGACAGGAATTGCAATGGCAATAGCCCATGGCGTCGGGCTTGCCGGTGACTTCAATGTTTATAGTTCCGCAGAAGCAGGAACCCGTATGTTTCTCAGTCATTTCAATCCTCTATCTCTATCCACCATGCCGCGGCGGGCCGCGACACGGGGGCGGGACTATGATAAAATGTGGAACTTGCAACAATGCTCGGGGCACCGCCTTTGTTGACCGAAACACCGACATCCGATCCCAAGGCGCCGGCTTCCGACCTGCTCTCGGATCTGCTGCGCGTGGTCCGGCTCGCGGGCTCGGTGTTCTGGAAGGCGGATTTCGGCGCGCCGTTCGCGGTCGCCAGCACGGGGCGCACCATTGAGCGTCTCCTCTCGAACGCCCGGCCCCGGCATGTCACAGCATTCCACCTGATCACCCATGGCCGGTGCTGGCTGGATCGCCCTGGTCACGGGCGCATCGCGCTGTCGCAAGGCGATATCGTGATGCTCCCGTTCGGCGACTATCATGAGCTTGGCAACGGCGATGCCCCGATCGTGCCCACGACCGAACTGGTGGAGGCCCAGGCGAAAGAGGGCGTGATCACCTCCATGCGGCATGGCGGCGACGGCGAGTCCACCACGATCGTCTGCGGCTTCGTCCAATCCGGCGACCTGTTCTTCAATCCCGTATTCAGGAGCCTGCCGCGGCTGTTCGTGGAGCATACCGCCGGCGAGCCGGTCACCTCGCTCCTGGCGACCACGGTGCGGCAGCTCCTGACGGAGGTCGATTTGCTCCGGCCGGGCAGCCGCGAGATGCTGGGACGGATGATGGAGATGTTGTTCTTCGAGATGCTGCGCCGCTACGCCGAGCAGCTGCCCCTGGGCTCGATCGGCTGGCTCGGCGCGCTCGCCGACCCTATCGTCGGCCGGGCCTTGCAGCGCCTGCATGCGGAGCCGATGCGGAGCTGGACGGTCGAGCAGCTCGCCGCCGAGGTAGGTACCTCACGCAGCGTGCTGGCGGACCGCTTCAAGTCGATCCTCGGGCAGCCGCCCATGCAATATCTGGCAGGCTGGCGGCTCCAACTCGCCACCAATCTCCTGCGCGACGGCAGCCGGTCCATCGCGGAGGTCGCCGGCGAGGTCGGCTATGAATCCGAGGCGGCCTTCAACCGCGCCTTCAAGCGCCACCTGGGCGTGCCGCCGGGCGCCTGGCGCGAGAATCTGCCGGGGGCGCAGACCTTGCCGAACTGACGGTGTCCGGCGCCAGTTTTCATCATTCGATCTTCAGCACTCGGCCTGGCGATAGGGGCTGTACTCGCTGAGACCCGCGATCTCCTGCTGCATGACGCGGCGTTCCCGTTGCAGGAAATCGGCGACCGCCTCGCGGAAGCTGCGATCGGCGATCCAATGCGCGGAATGTGTCGCGACCGGAAGATAGCCGCGCTGGATCTTGTGTTCGCCCTGGGCGCCGGCTTCGACCCGCGCCAGGTTATGCGCGATGGCATAGTCGATCGCCTGGTAATAGCAGAGTTCAAAATGCAGGAACTTGAATTCGTCGAGGCAGCCCCAATTGCGGCCGTAGAGACAATCGGTTCCACGCAGGTTGAGAGCACCGGCGACCGGCTGCCCGTCCTTCTCGGCGAACATCAGCACCACATTCTCGGCCATGGCGCCGCCGATGAGTTCGAAGAACTTGCGGGTGAGATAGGGACGGCCCCATTTGCGGCTGCCGGTATCCATGTAGAAGGTAAAGAAGGCGTCCCAGTGCCGGGGCTCGATATCCTTGCCGGAAAGTGCCCGGATATCGAGGCCGTATTGCTTGATCGCCTCGCGCTCCTTGCGGATCGTCTTACGCTTGCGCGAGGCGAGCGCACCGAGAAAATCGTCGAAGGTCTGATATCCCGCATTGTTCCAGTGATATTGCACGCCGATCCGGTGCAGGAAGCCGGCCTCGTCCATCGCGCCTGCCTCCTCCTCCGTGCAGAAGGTCACATGCAATGAGGAGAGACCGGATTGCGAAACCACCGACTGCATGGCGCCTGTCAACGCCTCACGGACGGCCGCCGCATCGCCCTGCGGACGCACCAGCAGGCGCGGGCCGGGCACCGGAGTGAAGGGAACCGCGACCTGTAATTTCGGATAATATTGCCCGCCCGCGCGTTCATAGGCTTCGGCCCAGCCGTGATCGAAAATGTATTCGCCCTGGGAATGGCCCTTCACATACATGGGCGCCGCTGCTTGCAGCGTCCCCTTTTCGTCGGTCAAAGCGAGATGCTGCGGCAGCCAGCCGGCCTTGCGGCCGACCGAGCCGGAATCTTCCAGCGCCTTCAGAAAGGTATGATGAAGGAAGGGATTTTCCACACCGGCGCAGGCATCCCAATCGGCCGCCGGAACGGCGTCGATACGGTCGAGAACGCGGGCTTCGAGTTGTCGAGCGGCGGGCAGTCGGGACATGTTCCAGACAATTTGGGCCGGCTTGCGCCCTATGGCAAGCCGGCCCATCAAGAATTGGACCTGAAAGAGTCGGCGTCAGTTCAGCTCGAAAATCGCCTCGACTTCGACCGCGACATTCAACGGCAACACGTTGACGCCGATCGCCGATCGGGCATGCTTGCCGGCATCGCCGAACACCTCGACCATCAGGTCGGAAACGCCGTTGGCGACCTTGGGCTGCTCGGTGAAGTCGTCCATCGAGTTGATGAAGACAGTCATCTTGCAGAGCCGTTTCACCTTGTCGAGATCGCCGATGGCGTTTCTCAACTGGGAAATCACGTTGAGGCCGCAGAGCCGCGCCGCCTTCTGGCCGTCCTCGACGGTGAATTCCTTGCCAAGCTTGCCCTGGTATTTGAATTCGCCGTTGAAAACCGTGACCTGGCCCGAGGTATACGCCATGTTGCCGGCCACCACGACCGGCACGTAATTGGCGACGGGTGCCGCCGCCTTGGGGAGTTCGATCTTCAGTTCGGCGATACGCGCGTCGATCTTGCCGGCCATGCTTGTCTCCTTTTGGGCTTTCGCAGTGTGAAATCGGCGGGCAGCATAGCGGCGGGATCAGGCATTCTCCAGGCCGGATTGCGCCGCTTTCGGGCGTGCCCGCGACCGGGCGCCGATGAAGATGTGGCCCAGGACCGCGCCGAAGACCAGGATTCCGCCGATGACGGTGTCGCGGTCCGGCGTCTCGCCGAAAGCCAGCCACACCCAGACCGGTGCCAGCGGGGCGTCCAAGGAGCCGATCAGCCCGGTTTCGATCGCCGGAAGCAGCTTGGCACCCATAGTGAACAGGGCGATGCCGATTGCGGAATTCACCAGGCCGAACAGAGCCAATTCGATCATTGTGCCGGCCGAGGGCAGAACGTGGCTGGCCAGCGGCCAGCAGGCCAGACCACTCAGCAGTGCCGAAAGGCAAGCCGCGGGCAGGGTGGGGATATCGGGATGCCGCCGCGAGATCACCATCATGCCGGCCATGACCAGCGTCATGCCGAAAGCCAGCAGATCGCCGAACCATGATCCTTCCC
>DASYDA010000359.1:0-10299 GCA_036499865.1 Dongiaceae bacterium
GGCCTTGCCCGAAACGGTCAGCGTGACCGCTTGCTCGAGCACGGTCCCGGCATCCAGCGTATAGGGCCAGGGCAAGGCCAGCGGGCGGACATAGGTCTTGTAGGAGGCGTCGGTCCAGTTGCGCTGATCCTCCATCTCGAAAGTGTCACCTTCCATGCGGCAGGTGACGCGGAGGCCGGGCGTCGCTTCATGGGTGAGCGCGCGCAGGCTCATCATCGGCTGCACCGGATCGATGATGTCCGGGAACTTCCCGTTCACCGTCTTGCCATCAACATGCTCGATTTCGGCGGGATGGCCGGAGACGCCGGCGATGGGATGCAGCACCACGAAACCGGTGCGGTTGGTCACGAAACCGGTGACCGCCTTGCCTTGCGCCCTGAATTCGAGCTTCCCGCCGGCATGGCCGGAGATCTGCGCCGAATAGCGAAATTCCTGGGATGCATCCTTGGTCACCGCATCGTAGGTGACGGTGAAGGAATCCCCCTGCTCCTTCACCTCGAGCTTGGAGATCTCGGGATTGTAGGTGCCCCAGTTCTTGTCGCGCACGATATAGGAAATCGCCCGCATGATCTCGACACCGCCATAGCGGATATGCCTCAGATTGCCGCTGTCCAGCTCGGCCGTGAGTTCCCCGGCTTTCAGGATGCGCACCGGCGTGACCGGTTCGTCCGTACCATAAAGGCGGACCGCCAATGATGGAGCTTCACTCATGCCGGGCTCTCCCATTCACTTTCTTGGTGCGGCTTAGCGCTCGCTTCTTGCACTGACCAGGCGTTCGACCAGCAGCGCCACGATGATGATGGTGCCGATCGCCGATCCCTGCCAGAACGGCGAGACGCCCATCAGGTTCAATCCGTTGCGGATCATCACCATGATGAGCACGCCGACCAGGGTGCCGATGATCGATCCCCGCCCGCCATAGAGGCTGGCGCCGCCGATCACGACGGCCGCGATCGCATCCAGCTCCATCATATTGCCCGCCAGCGGATCGGCGGAGAGGAGCTGGGCGATGGAGAAGGTCACCGCCACCGCCGACAAGGCGCCGGAGATCACATAAGGCAGCACCGAATAAAAGAAGACGCTCAAGCCCGCCGCCCGCGCCGCTTCCTTGTTGGAGCCGATGGCGTAAATGGTTCGCCCGCCTTTCGTGTAGGTGAGATAGGCCCAGGCGGCAATATAGAGCAGCGCCAGGAACAATACGTTCGATGGCATTCCGAGGATGTTCGTATAGACGATGTTGGAAAGGTCCGGCGGAATGTTCGAGATCGAGGTCTGGCCGGAGAAGATGTAGGCAAGGCTGCGCCCGATCGCCATCATGCCGAGAGTTACGACAAAAGCCGCCAATCGGAAATAGGCGATCAGCACCCCGGAGACGAGGCCGATCCCCGCCCCGCACAAGACCGCGACGAGGATGGCGACCGGGATCGGCATATCCTGCAGCATGAGGCCGAGAATAATCCCAGTCACGCCGGCCACCGAACCCACGGAAAGATCGATGCCACCGATCAGGATGACGAAGGTCATGCCCACAGCAACGATCCCGATCACCACCGATTGGTCGAGGATGTTGAAGATGTTTGATTTGGTCAGGAAGTAAGGCGACAGGAACGATAATATGACCGCGATGATGATTGCCAGCGCGATCATGCGGATTTCCAGCCGCTGGGTCAGCCGCGCCAGACCGCGCCGAGAGGATATGTTCGCAGCTATTGTCATCGGTTCGACGTCCATAGATATCGCGAAACGCAGCCGGGGAACACCGTTTCGTCGGCGAAGTCATAAAAAACGGTCATAGCGTGCTGGCCAGACTGGTGACACGTTCCTTGACGGCCGCCGCGGGCGGCGTCTTTCCATTGGCGGGAAGCGTCAGCCCGATCCAGCCGAAATCATGCCCGCGCGTGCTGGTGACCGGCACCAGCATGGTGGTGCGGCTACCATCCGGCTCGGCGACGAAGGCGGCCTCGCGCCGCAGCAGGGAAGCCGGAATGCTGGTCTCCTGCACCGATTTCGCCTCGCCGGCCTGGAAACCCGGATCGGCCTCCCGGTTCGCGACCACCGTGTTGAGGCAGATCAGCCGGTCGCCTTCCAGCAGGGCCCAGAAACCGGCGCCGCCCCAGGTTCCCGTCAGCTCGCGCAGGAGATTGGTGTTCCGCGCCATCGACGTGCGCGGCGCCGCCAGTAGAGTGAGCTTCTCCTCGTCGAGCAGATGGCTCGGCATGTCGGCGACGCTGGCGCCGTCACTGATCACCACGATCCGGTCGGATAACCCGAGCAGTTCCTCAAAATCGGACGAAACGACGCAGACTGCGACCCCTTTCGCGGCGATCTCGCGCAGGATCGTGTAGATCGAGGCACGCGTGCCGATATCCACACCCTTGGTCGGCTCGTCCAGGATGAGCACCTTCGGCTCCAGCAGCAGCCAGCGCGCCATGATGATCTTCTGCTGCATGCCGCCGGAGAAATTCAGCATATTGGCATCGAGCAAGCGCTCCGCCGGCAAACCGAGATCGCGGAGCAATGCGCTGATCTTCGCCTCTCGCTGCGCATAGCCGAGGCCGAAGCCCTTATGCGCGCCGAGATGCGCCAGCAGCAGATTCTCCTTCACCGAGAGATCCGGCACGATGTTCTGGACCCGTCGGTCCTCGGCGACAAAACCGAGCCCCGCCTTGATCGCCTGGACAGGCTTACGGATATTGACCGGTTTGCCGTTGATGCGAACCACGCCGCCGGTGCGCGGCTGCAGGCCGAAGATCGCCTCGACGGTTTCCGACCGCCCCGCGCCGACCAGGCCGCCCAGCCCGACGATCTCGCCGCGCTTCACGCTGAAGGACACGTTGCGGACCAGCGGCGCGGAAGCGAGATTCTCCACTTCGAGCGCCGGCGGCCCGTCGAATTTCGCGGCTTCATTCTTGTGGTCGTGAATGAGGCTGATGTCCTGCCCCACCAAATGTCGGATGAGTTCGGCCTGGCCGAGCGAACCGATCTCGCGGGATGCCGCCACGGTGCGCCCCTCGCGCAAGATGGTCACCCGGTCGGTGATTTCGAAGACCTCTTCCAGGCGATGCGACACGAAGACCAGGCCGCGCCCGTCGGCGCGCAGCCGCCCCATGATCTCGAACAGGCGCTCCACTTCGCCAGGGCTCAGCGAAGCCGTCGGTTCGTCGAAAATGATCAGCTTCGCCTGCAGGCCGAGCGCCTTGGCGATCTCGACGAGCTGGCGCTGTGCCGCCGACAGACGACGGACCTCCACATCGAGCGGTACGGCGTCTTCCTGGCCGAGGCTGGCCAGCAATTCCGTCGCGCGGAAACGCAGCTTGGAATAAGAAAGCCGTCCCGGGCGGCCGAGCTCAGGAAGGAAGATATTTTCCACCACCGTGAGATCGGGCACCAGGCTGGTTTCCTGCATCACGATCGCGATGCCACTATCCAACGCCTCGCGGGTGGAGCGCATCCTTATCGGCTGCCCCTTGAACATCACCTCGCCGGCATCGGCGGGATGATGGCCCGAGATCACCTTGGACAAGGTCGATTTCCCGGCGCCATTGGCGCCGAGCAACCCATGCACCTCGCCGGCGCGCAATTCGAAATTGGCGCCGTCCAACGCGCGCGTGCGGTCGAAGACCTTGACGATTCCGGTCGCGGTCAGCAGCGGTTCTGGAGCCGTGTTCGTAACAGAAGATGACATGATCTCGATCGAGAACGATCCTCCCGGCAAAAGCCGGAAGGATCATTCCCCTCAAAGACTACATTTCGTTGGCAAAGACGGTTTCCTTCACCGTCGGCAATTGCGCGTCGATATTGTCGCTGGTGACGACCAGGATCGGCACGAGGGTCTCCTTCTCCGGCTTGGTGCCGCCGATGGCGCTGACCAGCGCTTCGCCGGACTTCTGGCCCATCAGATAAGGCTGTTGCATGCCGGAGACGACAAGCGCCTTCGATTTCAGCAGATCGACGAAATCCGGAATGCCGTCGAAGGCCGCGACCAGGACTTCGCCGTCCTTGCGCGCCGCCTTGATGGCGCGGAGCGCGCCGATCGCCGGCTGGTCGGTTTGGATGAACAGGCCGCGGAGATCCGGATTGGCGGTCAGCATGTCCTGTACGAATTTGAAGGTCTCATCCGCGGTATAGGACTGCATCTGCTGCAGCGCGGCTTCCTTGCCGGTGAAGCCGCCTTCCTTCAAGCCGTCGCGGAAGCCCTTGGTGCGGGCCTGGCCGTTCTTGCGGGCTTGGGAGATCGCCACGATGCCGACGGTGCCGCCCAGCCAATCCTTGGCTTTCAAGGCTTCGGCCAAGGCCTTGCCGACGCCATGGGCGCCTTCGTAGTTGTCCGAGATGATGAAGGATTCATAATCGCCGCTATTGGTGCCGATGTCGCCGATCACGACCGGAATATTGGCCTGCTTCGCGAGAGTCAGCACGCTGGGCGCGGTCGAGGAATCGGTCGGCGAGATGACGATGCCGGCGACGCCCTTGGCGATCGAATCCTGCGCGTTCTGCAACTGGGTCTGCGGGCTGTTATGGGAATCCAGGGCCTGATAGCCAAAGCCCTTCGCCTTCGCCACGGATTCGATGCCCTTGGAAAGATAGCGCCAGAACGGAAGATCGAGGCCCGGCGTTAGATAGACCAGATCCTTGCCGGCCGCACGTGCCGCCGTCAGCCCGACAAGGCCGGTGCCCGCCATCACCGCCGAGCCCGCTGCCAATTTCACAAATGTACGTCTTTTCATTCCGTCCTCCCATGATATGCCGCCCGTCGCGGCAGATTTGTTTGAATTTCAACGACGGGGAAGTCTCTAAGAGATCTCCCCGGCCGCAGCCCGATCGCGCTCGCCCGAAGACGGACGAGCATTCGCCTGAAGGATCAGGCGCGTCGTCTGATAGATGCGCTTCAGATGCGCATCGAAAGCCGCAACCACCGCCTTTTCGTCATGCGCGCGCAAGGCGGCAAGGATCGCGGTGTGATCGCGATAACTGCTCTGGATCGCGCCCGGCCGCGAAACCGCACGGCGGCGATGTTCGAGCATATAGGCATAGAGATCGATGGTGAAATCGGCGAGCAGCGGGTTGCCCGAGGCGCGATAGATCGCGAGATGGAATTCCCGGTCACAGATCAGGAAGCGGACCGGGTCGGCGCCTGCCGCCTTCTGGGCCAGGAGATTCTCTTCCAGGTGATCCAGCGTCGTGTCGTCGATCCGTGTCGCCGCTTCCGCCACCACCTGGCGCTCGACCACCAGCCGCGCGCCATGCACGGCGTCGATGTCATAGCTGTCCAGCGCCTTCGCATTGCCGATGCCGATGGTGATCGGTCCGACATCGCCGCTGATCACACGGGTGCGCGAGCCGTGCGAAACCTCGACGATGCCGCGCGCGGCCAGGATCTGGATCGCACCACGCACCGTCTCCCGGCTGACGTCCAGCGCCGCCGCGAGTTCGCGTTCGCCGGGGAGCACATCACCCACCTGCAGCACGCCCGAGGCGATCAGCATCTGGAATTTGTCGCAGACCATGTCGCGGATGCCGCGCTTCACCACGCCGTCGCGCAGTTCCGGCACCCCAGCTAACACCGACAATTGCTTGGCCAGCTTGCTCATTTGCCCTGGTACCGACGTCCTGGCGCTGATTGTTCGGAATTAAATGCGACTGCTCTAGTGGTCCAGCCAGTAGACCAGTTCACTCTGAAGCGAGTAGGCTTCGCCTGTCAACGGAGATTGCTTGCTGCATTGCGGCAATTCTGGTGCCGCGGGAACGGTGTGGTTTCGAACCACGGTTTGATGGAGGATCGCTTATATGTTGCTGGGTTGCATTGCCGACGACCTTACCGGAGCGACCGACCTCGCGCTGATGCTGGCGCGGGAAGGATTGCGCGCGATTCAGACAACGGGGATTCCCAAGCAGCCCATCGATCCCGCGCAAGTGGATACGGTGATCGTCGCGTTGAAGTCGCGGTCCATCCCGGCGGCCGATGCGGTCGAGCAATCGCTGGAGGCGGCGCGCGTCTTGAAGCGGATGGGCGCGCAACGGTTCCTCTTCAAATATTGTTCGACCTTCGATTCAACGGATGCGGGCAATATCGGCCCTGTCGCCGAAGCGCTGCTCAAGGAACTCGGCGCCGATTTCACCATCGCCTGCCCGGCTTTCCCGGCGACCGGACGCACGATCTATATGGGCAATCTCTTCGTCAACGGCGTGCCGCTGAACGAGAGCAGCATGAAGGACCATCCTCTCAACCCGATGCATGACGCGGATCTGCGGCGGGTGCTGCAGCGACAGACCAAGCTCAAGGTCGGCGGCGTCACTTACAAGGATGTCGATGCCGGCACGGATGCAATCGACGCCGCTCTGCGGCGCGAACATGACGCCGGCATCCAGATCGCGATTGTGGATGTGCTCGCCGACCGGCATTTGCGGGAAATCGGGCCCGCTATCGCAGACCTGCCGCTGATTACCGGAGGATCCGGCATCGCCATGGGATTGCCAGCTGCTTACCTGAAATCCGGATTGATCAAGGCGCTCACCCCGCCGGCCGAACGCATGCCCGCCCGATCGGGCAAACGCCTCATCCTCGCCGGCTCCTGCTCGACCGCGACGCGGGCGCAGATCGCGAGTGCGCGCGGCGCGCATCTCCCTAACCTGAAAATCGAACCTGATACGATCGCTTCCGGCGCAACCTCCCCGCAAACCATCCTGGACTGGATCGACAAGCAAACTTCCGACCGACCGATCCTGGTCTATTCCAGCGACGAGCCGGAGGCGGTGCGGGCGGCCCAGGAGAAATTCGGCCGCGAGCGCGCCGGGCGGATGATCGAGGACATCCTGGCGGCGGTCGCCAAGGAAAGTCTGCGCCGCGGCTTCACCCGCTTCCTGATCGCCGGCGGCGAGACCTCCGGCGCGGTGGTGAACGCGCTGGGCGTTGATGCGCTTTCGATCGGCCCCGAGATCGATCCGGGCGTTCCATGGACGCGCAGCCTCTCCGAGCCGGATGTGGCGCTGGCGCTCAAATCCGGAAATTTCGGCGGCCCCGATTTCTTCATCAAGGCATGGGAACGGCTCGCATGAGCGAAGACACCAAATTGCGCGAGCGGATCTGCGCCATCGGGCGCTCGATCTTCGATCGCGGGCTGACCTTCGGCTCGACCGGCAATATCTCGCTGCGCCTGCCGGATGGCGGCTGGCTGATGACGCCGACCAATGCCTCACTCGGCGATCTCGATCCGTCACGGCTTTCCAGGCTCGATGCCGAGGGCAAGCTGCTTTCCGGCGACAAGCCGACCAAGGAAGCCTTCCTGCATCGCGTCATGTATGCGGAACGAACTGATGCCCGTGCCGTGGTCCATATTCATTCGACGCATTCCGTCGCCATTTCCTGCCTGCATGGGCTCGATCATCACGACTGTTTGCCGCCGTTGACCGCCTATTACATCATGCGGGTCGGCCGGTTGCCGCTGGTCCCCTACTACGCCCCCGGCGATGAAAAGCTCGCGCAGGCGGTCGGGAAGCTGGCTGGCAAGCATCACGCGGTGCTGCTCGCCAATCATGGCCCGGTGGTGGCGGGAACCAGCCTGGAAAACGCGCTCTATGCCACGGAAGAATTGGAAGAGACCGCAAAGCTCTTCCTTTTGCTGCAGGGTAAGGAAACGCGCCTGCTGACGCCGGACCAGGTGCAGGAGCTGCGTGAGCGGTTCGGGAGCTAGAGCCCCGCGAGCAAGTGCCCGCCATCGACGACGATGACGCTGCCGGTCATATAGGACGAAGCCGGCGACGCCAGCAGCAGCAGCGGGCCATCGAGATCCTCGAGCTTGCCGAGACGGCGCTGGGGGATCGCTTTCACCATCGCCTGGCCGGCCGGCGATTCCAGGAAATCGCGGTTGAGTTCGGTCGGGAAATATCCGGGTGCGATCGCATTGACGCGGATGTCATAGCGCGCCCATTCCCGCGCCAGCGTTTTCGTCATGTGGACCAGTGCCGCCTTGGAAACGCCGTAAGGCATGACGCCCCGGCCGATGCCGATCCCCAGGATCGAGGCGATGTTGACGACAACGCCCGATCGCTGGCTTTCCATCCAGCGCCGCGCCGTCGATTGCGTGAAGAGCCAAGTACCCTTGAGATTGGTATCCAGGGTGGCATCCCAGTCTTCCGGCTTCAGATCCATCGCGGCACCGCCGGCATGAAGGCCGGCATTGTTGACCAGGATGTCCACCGGCCCGAGTTCGGCCTCGATATCCTGCAGCGCTTCCGCGATGCTGTCGCGGTCGGTGACATCGGCCACAAAGGCGGCGCCGACGCCGCCATGCGCCTTGATCTCTGCCACCACTTCCTCGGCGAGCCTTTTCCGCCGCGCCACCAATGCAACCTTCGCGCCCGCAGCCGCCAACACCGTGGCGAAATGCGCCCCAAGCCCGGAGGAGGCGCCGGTAACAATCGCGGTTTGGTTGACGAGGGAAAACGGCAGCATGTTCGAATCTCTTCGGTGGTTTGCGGGACACGTTACCGTTTCGCGGCGGCCATGCCAGCGGTTTCATACCAGCCGTCTGTATTAACCGTCTCGACGCGGGTGGACCACGCGGCGTAGGATCGGGTTCCGTGCACGATACGCACGTCAAAAAAACGTCATTCCGGGAGAAACAAACATGGCCGTTTCCATCCATCCTGCAGTCGATAAAGGCGTGAAACAGGGATCGAAGGATTTCTCGGGCGGGACGCTCACCTGCCTATGCACCACGGATCCGGTGGAAGTGACGGTGAAGTCGCAGAGCGCGCATAACCATGTATGCGGCTGCACGAAGTGCTGGAAGCCGAAAGGCGCCATGTTCGCGATGGTCGCTGTGGCGCCCACCAACACCATCAAGGTCACCAAGAACGGTCAAAAGCTCAAAGTCGTAGACGACAAGGCGCTGATCCAGCGCTACGCCTGCACCTCCTGCGGCGCGCATATGCACGGCCCGGTGGAGAAGGAGAACCATCCCTTCAGCGGCCTCACCTTCATCCATACCGAATTGTCGAAGGAAGGCGGTTGGTCCGAGCCGGGATTCGCGGCCTTCGTTTCCTCGGTCATCGAATCCGGCACCAAGCCCGACGACATGCCGGCGATCCGCGCGCGACTGAAGGAGTTGGGCCTGGAGCCCTATGATTGTCTTTCCCCGGGCCTGATGGACTATATCGCGACCTTTGTGGCCAAAGCGTCCGGCGTCCTCAAATAGCGGTTCATTGCAGCATCGTTCAGCATGCGAAAACCCCGCCCTCGTGACGGCGCGCAATAGCGCCACATGAGAGGCGGGGCTTCATAGATGTTGCAGGTTTTCCGCCAAGCCGACCCTGGGGTGCGGTGCAATGGAGCTCTATCGCTCACGGGATCCCGCGCCCGGTCCCAGACCGAGCCTAAATCTGCTGTCTAAAGCAAATTGTCTCTGACTAACGCCGGTGGAGTCATGTTTTTAAGGCACCCTCCTGTTGGCGGTTTCAGGGTCGGCCGAAGCGACGATTGCTCGCCCGCTCCCGCCGCTCAGCGCAGACTCTCTCGAAAGAGAGCCGCAGCAGACTGCTGATATGAAGGCTAGGACTCGATCGCCGAAGCGTCAAGCATCACTGGGCCGGCGTGCAAAGAAACCGGTGGATAACGCCTTGCTTAAGCGCAGAATTGCTCATCCTTTTTCGGCGACGATGCCGCGGCGAATAAGTTCCATCGCCTCTTCGGGTTCCGCCCAGCGCGAGAATTTCACCCATTTGCCGGGTTCGAGATCTTTGTAGTGCGTGAAGAAGTGCTTCACCTGCTCGCGGTGAATCTCCGGAAGATCGCGATAGGATCCGACATTGGAGAAATAGGGATGCAGCTTGTCGACCGGCACGGCGATGATCTTGTCGTCACCACCCGCCTCGTCCTCCATTATCAGGGCGCCGACTGGGCGTGAGCGCACCACGGCGCCCGGCACCACCGGCGTCGGGCCGATCACCACCACATCGATCGGGTCGCCGTCATCGGCGAGCGTGTGGGGAATGAAGCCGTAATTGCCGGGATAGAACATCGCGGTGTGAAGGAAGCGATCGACGAACAGGGCGCCGGATTCCTTGTGCAGCTCATATTTCACCGGCACGCCGCCGAGAGGAACCTCGATTACGACGTTGATGTCGTAGGGTGGATTCTGGCCGATGCTGATTTTGCTGAGATCCAAGGCGGCTACTCCCGATAATAAACGGCCGCCAGCATAACCCGCTCTTTGCCGCAGTGCAGCAAAAAGCATAAAAAAACCCTGCGCCGGATTGCCGCCGGCGCAGGGGCGCTAAAAACCGTTCGCGTTGCGACGT